>JAEUMA010000214.1 GCA_016793565.1 Rhizobiaceae bacterium | reverse complement strand
CCGCTCAAGGATCGTGTCGGCGATTGCCCCGATGCCGCCCTCGCGCACGTCGGCGATGCGGCTGTTCCAGCTCTCCTGCGTGCCGATCTTATGCCCTGTGTTGCTCAGCACCATCGCGCTGACGAGGTCCGGCCTGATCGCTGCGAGCTGTTGAGCGATCATGCCTCCGACGGAGAGCCCGACCACGACGCACCGGCTCACGCTTAGGTGGCCGAGCAGGGCGGCAAGGTCGCCGGCCTCGTCGAGCATGCTGACATGGGACGTGGCTTCGGAAAGGCCGTGCCCGCGCTTGTCGTAGCGGATCAGCCGCCAGTCTGCGGGCAGTCGTTGCACCACCAGATCCCAGACGCGCAGATCCGTACCGAGAGAATTGGCGAAGGCGATGACGGTCCCGTCCGCCGGTCCGTGCGTTTCGTAGTGGATCACGACCCCGTTCAGGCGCGCGAAAGCCATGTGACGATTTCTCCGTTTGCGGCAATGTGCGGTAGGCGGGCACCAGGGTCAATCGCACGCGGCGGCGTGCCCGCTGTGCCAATCCGATGCTCGGCGAAGCCTCTTTCTTCGTGCCGCAGTCCGTGCGAGCAGGCCGGCATGAACGATAGCGAATTCGACATTGTCATCGTCGGCGCCGGCATCGCGGGCGCGGGCCTCGCCGCCGCACTCGGCGAGGGGCATCGTATCGTCATCCTGGAGCAGGAGGACAGGCCTGGCTACCACTCGACCGGACGCTCGGCCGCGATCTTCATCCGAAACTACGGCAACGCGCCCATCCGCTCGCTGACGGCGGCCAGCGCGCCGCTGTTCGAGGAGTTGGCGGCGGTATCGCCGGCCGGTCCGATCCTGTCGCCGCGCGGACTGCTGTACGTTTCCGATGCCTCAGGCCTGGGCGCTTTCGACGGATTGCTAGCCGAGAGCGACGGCCTGGAGAGGATCGGCCTTGACGCGGCGCTAGCGATGGTACCGAAGCTGCGCTCGGATTGGCTGGCGGCAGCCGCCTACGAGCAGGACGCTCAGGACATCGACGTGGCGGCGCTGCACGAACTCTTCCTGCGACGGGCACGGGCGGCCGGCGCCGTGCTGAAATTGGGGGCGGGACTGACCAGGGCGGAACGTCGCGACGGCTTGTGGCACGTCGAGACCGCTGCTGGGCCCGTGCGGGGCAGGGTGCTGGTCAATGCCGCCGGAGCCTGGGCCGATACGGTCGCCGTGGCCTGCGGCGTGCCGCTTGTCGGCCTGGTGCCGTGCAGGCGCTCCATGGCCGTTCTGCCGGGGCCGGAGGATTGCGACACGCGCAACTGGCCGCTGGTCGCCGACGTGGCCGAGCGCTGGTACTTCAAGACGGATGCGGGACGCCTGTTCGTTTCGCCTGCCGACGAGGACCCTGTCGAGCCGCAGGATGCTTTCGCCGACGACATGGTTCTGGCGGAGGGGCTGGATCGCTTCGAGCAGGCCGTGGCCATTCCGGTGACACGGCTGGAACGCAGCTGGGCGGGGTTGCGCACCTTCGCGCCTGACCGCACGCCGGTGGTCGGCTATGACCGCGCCGCAGAGGGCTTCTTCTGGCTGGCCGGGCAGGGCGGGTACGGTATCCAGACCTCGCCGGGCTTGTCAGCGCTCGCGGCAACTCTCATAAGGCGCGAGCCGCCGCCGGCGGCGCTGCAATCGATCGTACCGGCCCTGTCCCCCGACCGCTTCCGGTCGTGACGGCGGGCCATCAGAGAAGGGAATTTTTATGACCATTCGCCGCTTGCATGTCGGTCCGCGCATGAGCCAGGCCGTGATCCACAACGACACGGTCTATCTGGCCGGCCAGGTGGGCGCGCCCGGCAAGAGCGTCACCGAACAGACCAAGGCGGTGCTGGCCAGCATCGACTCGCTGCTGGCCGAGGCCGGCACCAACAAGTCGAAGATCATCTCGGCGACTATCTGGCTGGCCGACATGGGCACGTTCGCCGAGATGAACGCCGTGTGGGACGCCTGGGTCGACCCGCAGAACACGCCCGCCCGCGCCACAGGCGAGTCGGCGCTGGCAACGCCCGACTATCTGGTCGAGATCATCGTCGTAGCCGCGGCCTGACTGTCTCCCGCCGGCGCGAAGCGCGCGACCAGCGCGTGCGCGCCGGCCGGGTAGCTCAGGCGGACGAAGGTTACGGGCTGTTCTCCGCTCCACGTTCTCCGCTCCACCACCAGAACCGGCGCATCGGGCTTCAGCCCCAACGCGGCGGCGACAACGGGACCAGCCGCATCCGCCATAATGCGGTGTTCGGCGGCGCTCCAGGGCACGCGGGTGAGAAGCCAGGGACCGGGCGCCGTGTTCTCGAACGCCTCGCCGCCCGCGTCCGGGACGGCATCCAGGCTCACCAGCCGGTCTTCATGGCAGAATGGCCGCTCGCCTGCGAAATGGACGCATGCCAGCTTGACGACCGGTTCGCCGGCCGCGATGCCGAGACGAGCCGCTTCCGCCTCGTCGGCAGCGTGGCGCCGCCTCGACGCCAGCACGTAGCGGTATTCCAGCCCCAGCGCTTCGACCTCGACCCGGATGTCGTGGATCTCCAGCACCGCCGCTTCCGACTGCCGCGACTTCACGAAACTGCCGGCGCGCCGGTGGCGTTCGATCAGGCCGGCGCGGGCGAGAACCGTCAGCGCCTTGTTCACCGTCATGCGGGAACAGCCATATTGCTGCGTCAGCTCGTGCTCGAACGGGATGCGGTGTCCGGGTGCCCAGGCGCCTGAGGTGATCTTGTCGGCGATGTCGCTCTGGATGCGGCTGTGCAGGGAGCGCCCGTCCGCGCTCTGGTTGGCTGTTTCCGTCATGCAGCGATCAGTTCCGTCATAGCGCGGCGAAAGCGTGCCTCTATCGCATCGCGCTGCCGGTGGCGACCGCCTTCCACCAGCTTGCGCCCGTGGACCCAGGCGCAGTCTACGCTGCCCGCGCCAGCGAAAATCCACGCATCGAGCAGGGCGTCGCCCCGCTTGCCCCACAGTGTGGGATGCTCCGCGCGAAGCGTGACGAGGTCGGCCGGCGCGCCGGCGGCGATCTCCGGCAGGCCCGCTCCCAGCGCCTGAGCACCGCCGCGCCGCGCCCGATCGAACAGGCTGCGGCCGGTCGATCCGCCCGCACCGGCAAGCACGTTGCGGGCGCGATTGGCCAGGCGTTGCGAATATTCCAGTTGGCGCAGTTCTTCGCCAACGCCGATCAGCACGTTGGAGTCGGAGCCGATCCCGAACTCTCCGCCAGCGCGGAGGAAATGGGGGGCGGGGAAGATGCCATCGCCGAGATTGGCTTCCGTGACCGGACACAGGCCGGCCACGGCGCCGCTTCGCGCGAGGGCTGCGGATTCCGCTACCGTCATATGCGTCGCGTGGACGAGGCACCAGCGCGGATCCACCTGCGCGTTGGCGAGCAGCCATTCGACCGGCCGCGCTCCCGACCACGCCAGGCAGTCTTCAACCTCCTTCACCTGTTCGGCGACATGGATGTGGATAGGGCCGGCCGGGCAAAACTCCGTGACCTCTGTCAACTGCGCGGGTGTTACCGCCCTCAGACTGTGCGGAGCGACCCCGAGCACGGACTGATTCAGTGGCTTAAGCGCCTCGCGGCATCCTTCAAGCAGGTTGGCGAAGCGATTCGGATGATTCACAAATCGGCGCTGGCCGGCGGCGGGCTCGGCCGCGCCGAACGCCGAATGTGCGTAGAACACCGGCAACAGCGTCAGACCGATGCCTGTGTGCTCGGCGGCCGATGCGATGCGCTCGGCCATCTCCGAGATGCGGGCATACGGCCGGCCATCGCGGTCGTGGTGGAGATAGTGGAACTCGCCGACTCGGCAGAAGCCGGCTTCGAGCATCTCGACATAAAGCTGGGCGGCGACCGCCTCGACCTGCTCAGGGGTCATGGCGAGCGCGAAACGATACATCGTCTCGCGCCAGGTCCAGAAGCTGTCCGTTTGCGTGCCGCTTATTTCGGTCAGCCCGGCCATCGCGCGCTGGAAGGCGTGGCTGTGGAGATTGGGCATGGCCGGCAGGAGGTTGGCGTATCGCTCGTCGTCTGGCGAGGGCTCGGCGCCGGGCTCCACTGCGGCGATCTCGCCTTGCCGGATCGTGACACGGGCATTCGTGACCCAGCCGGCGGGGGTCAATGCCTGCCCGGCAAAGAGCGTTGTGACCTTTTCCGCCGCCATGATGCCCGCTCCGCTGGAATCTTGCTTGTCAGTCCGAATAATATGTATATACATAACTGCAGCCGGAGGAAAGCGCGAAATGTCGACAGGTGGCGGGCAAAAGGCGAATGACGCGACGGTTTGGCGCAACGCCCGCCTTGCGACTTTCGCTGAGGAACTGCCTGGAATGGGCATCGTCGAGCATGGAGCGCTCGCGGCCAGGGACGGCCGTATCGTCTTCGCCGGGCCGGAAAGCGAACTGCCGCGCGCCGCGCTCTCGGATGCCGAGATTATCGACTGCGAAGGACGCTGGATTACGCCCGGCCTGATCGACTGCCACACCCATCTGGTCCATGCCGGCAATCGCGCCGGCGAGTTCGAGATGCGGCTGGCCGGGGCGAGCTATGAGGAGGTCGCGCGGGCGGGCGGCGGCATCGTTTCGTCCGTGAGAGCGCTGAGGGCCGCCGACGAGCACGCACTCGTCTCGCAATCCTTACCGAGGCTGGATGCGCTCATCGCCGAAGGCGTTACCACCGTGGAGATCAAGTCCGGCTACGGACTCGACCTGGCGAACGAGGCCAAGTCGCTGCGCGCGGCCCGGCGGCTGGATGATCTGCGCAACGTCACCGTCGCTACCACCTTCCTCGGCGCGCATGCGCTGCCGCCGGAGGCGGGAGGTGACAAGGATGCCTACATCGAACGGGTCTGCGCCGAGATGCTGCCGGCGATCGCCGCCGAGGGGCTGGCCGACGCGGTGGATGCCTTCTGCGAGGGTATCGCGTTCTCTCCGCAACAAATCGCCCGCGTATTCGACAAGGCGGTCGAACTCGACCTGCCGGTCAAGCTGCACGCAGACCAACTGTCCAACCTGCATGGCGCGGCCTTGGCGGCCGGCTACGGCGCGCTGTCGGCCGATCATCTCGAATATACCGACGAGGCAGGCGCGGCGACGATGGCCCGGTCCGGCACGGTGGCCGTCATGCTGCCGGGCGCGTTCTATTTCATCCGTGAGACGCAGCGGCCGCCGATCGAACTGTTCCGTCGTCATGGCGTCCGGATGGCGGTGGCGACGGACTGCAACCCCGGGACATCGCCGCTGACCTCGCCGTTGCTGGCGATGAACATGGCGGCGACCTGCTTCCGGATGACCGTCGAGGAGTGCCTTGCGGGAACCACGCGAGAGGCCGCCAGAGCTCTCGGCCTCGGCGCGGAGACGGGCACACTTGCGGCCGGCAAATGGGCCGACCTCGCGATCTGGGACATCGGCAGTCCCGCGGAACTTGTCTACCGCATAGGGTTCAATCCACTGCATGCCCGCGTCTGGAGGGGTCAATGACCGCAATCGTCCTGCATCCCGGCGCGATCCCGCTCGCCGCGCTCCGCGCCATCTGGGAAGGGGCGGTGCCCCGCCTGGACGACGAATGCCGCCCGCGCATCACCGCCGCGGCGAAGGTTATCGAAGGCATCGTCGCCAAGGGAGAGCCGGTCTACGGCGTCAACACCGGCTTCGGCAAACTGGCCAGCGTGCGCATCCCCGCCGGCGATGTCGAGACGTTGCAGCGGAACCTCATCCTTTCGCATTGCTGCGGCGTGGGCCAGCCGCTGCCTGCCGACATCGTGCGCCTTATCATGGCGCTGAAGCTTATCTCGCTGGGGCGGGGTGCCTCCGGCGTCCGCCCCGCCACCGTCGCGCTGCTGGAAGCGATGCTCGCGAACGACATCCTGCCGATCATCCCGGAAAAGGGCTCGGTCGGCGCTTCGGGCGATCTCGCCCCGCTCGCGCACATGACGGCCGCGATGATGGGGGTGGGCGACGTGATGGTGCGGAGCGAGCGTATGGCGGCGGCCGACGCGCTCGCCCGCCACGGCCTGAAGCCGGTAGTGCTCGCGGCCAAGGAGGGGCTGGCGCTGATCAACGGCACGCAGGTGTCCACCGCCCTGGCGCTGGCCGGCCTGTTCCGTGCGCATCGCGCCGCCAACGCCGCGCTGATCACCGGGGCGCTTTCGACCGATGCGGCGATGGGCTCTTCCGCGCCGTTCCTGGCCGGTATCCACGAACTGCGGGGGCATCGCGGCCAGATCGAGACGGCCGCGGCGCTGCGCGCGCTGCTCGGCGGCTCGCAGATCCGCGAGAGCCATCTGGAGGGCGACGAGCGGGTGCAGGATCCCTACTGCATAAGATGCCAGCCGCAGGTCGACGGCGCCTGCCTGGACGTGTTGCGCATGGCCGCGCGTACGCTGGAGACGGAGGCGAACGCCGTCACGGACAATCCGCTCGTGCTTGCCGATGGCTCCGTCGTCTCGGGCGGCAATTTCCATGCCGAGCCGGTCGCCTTCGCCGCCGACCAGATCGCGCTTGCGGTCTGCGAGATCGGCGCCATCGCGCAGCGCCGTGTCGCCTTGCTGGTCGATCCGAAACTCTCCTACGGCCTGCCGCCGTTCCTGGCGAAGGATGCCGGCCTGAACTCCGGGCTGATGATCGCTGAGGTGACGTCGGCGGCGCTGATGTCGGAGAACAAGCAGATGGCGCATCCGGCTTCGGTGGATTCCACGCCGACATCCGCCGATCAGGAGGATCACGTCTCGATGGCCTGCCACGGCGCGCGCCGGCTCCTGGCGATGACCGAGAATCTTGCCGGCATCGTCGGCATCGAAGCGGTCACGGCGGCGCAGGGCGTCGACTTCCGCGCGCCGCTGAAGACCAGCGCCGAACTGCTGCGCGCGCATGCCGCGATCCGTAGCGTCGTGCCCTCGCTGGAGGCCGATCGCTACATGGCAGACGATCTCGCCGCGGCGGCCGGACTGGTGCTGTCGGGACGCCTCAATGCCAGCGTCTCGCAAGGTATTTTGCCCGGACTGGAAGGGTGAAGGGGATGACCGCCGTCTCGCTCGCTCCGGTCGAAGTCCGTCGAGGTGCCTCGCCCGTCATCCTCAGCCTGCCGCATACCGGCACCCACGTGCCCGGTGACGTTCTCGACCGTCTCAACGGGGAAGGCAGGCGGCTGAGGGACACCGACTGGCACGTCGATCGCCTCTATGACGGGCTGCTGCCGCAGGTCACCACCGTCAGGGCGACATTCCACCGCTACGTCATCGACGCCAATCGCGATCCTTCGGGAGCGAGCCTCTATCCGGGCCAGAACACGACCGGCCTCGTGCCGCTGACCGACTTCGACGACAACCCGATCTGGCTGCCGGGCGCAGAACCGGAAGAGGCGGAGACGCGGCGCCGTCTCGAGGCCTTCCACGGGCCGTACCATGCCGCCCTCGCCGCCGAGGTTCGCAGGGTGAGGGAGCTTAACGGCGTGGCCATTCTCTACGATTGCCATTCGATCCGCTCGGTCTGTCCGTTCCTGTTCGACGGCGTTCTTCCCGACTTCAACATCGGCACCAATGGCGGCCAGACCTGCGACCCTTCGGTCGAGGCGGCCGTCGAGCAAATCTGCGCTCGCGCAAAGCCTTACACCCATACTGTCAACGGTCGCTTCAAGGGTGGCTGGACGACCCGCCACTACGGCCGGCCGCGGGAAGGCGTCCACGCAATCCAGATGGAACTTGCGCAGAAAACGCATCTGGCGAGCGAGGAGCTGCCGTTCGCCTACGATTCCGGCCGCGCCAGCGCGCTTCGCATCGTGCTGGCGGACATCCTCGCCCGACTGTCCCGCCTCGCTGGCTCACTAGTCTCTCCGAACTGAACACAACGGAAATCACCATGATCGATCCGCGCCACAATGTCCGTGAAATCCGCGCGCCGCGCGGTGCCGAACTCAACGCCCGTTCCTGGCTGACAGAGGCGCCGTTGCGGATGCTGATGAACAATCTCGACCCAGACGTGGCCGAGAACCCGAACGAACTGGTCGTCTACGGCGGCATCGGCCGTGCCGCGCGCACCTGGACCGATTTCGACCGCATCGTCGCCTCGCTGAAAACGCTGGGCGAGGACCAGACGTTGCTGGTCCAGTCCGGCAAGCCGGTCGGCGTTTTTCGCACGCATGCCGATGCGCCGCGTGTGCTGATCGCCAATTCCAACCTGGTTCCGCACTGGGCCAATTGGGAGAAGTTCAACGAGCTCGATCGCAAGGGCCTGATGATGTACGGCCAGATGACGGCCGGCTCCTGGATTTATATCGGCACACAGGGGATCGTGCAGGGCACTTACGAGACGTTCGTGGAAGCCGGCCGCCAACACTATGGCGGCGAGCTCAAGGGCAAGTGGATTCTCACCGCCGGCCTCGGCGGTATGGGCGGCGCGCAACCGCTCGCCGCCGTGATGGCCGGCGCCTGCTGCCTTGCCGTGGAATGCGACAGCGACCGCATCGATTTCCGCTTGCGCACCCGCTACTTGGACGAGCGGGCGGAATCTCTGGACGAGGCGCTGATGATGATCACCCGCTGGACGGCCGCCGGCGAGGCGAAGTCCGTAGGCCTGCTCGGCAACGCCGCGGAAGTCCTGCCGGAGCTGGTCCGCCGCGGCGTGCGCCCAGACATCGTCACCGACCAGACGTCAGCGCACGATCCGCTCAACGGCTACCTGCCCAGGGGCTGGACGGTCGGCGAGTGGCGCGAGAAGCGCGCCACTGACCCGAAGGGGGTCGAGAAGGCGGCTCGCGCCTCCATGCGCGACCATGTCGAGGCGATGGTCTCCTTCTGGAACGCAGGCGTGCCGACGCTCGACTACGGCAACAACATCCGGCAGGTCGCGCGCGACGAAGGGTTCGAGAACGCCTTCGCCTTTCCGGGCTTCGTGCCGGCCTATATCCGCCCGCTGTTCTGTCGTGGCATCGGTCCGTTCCGCTGGGCGGCCCTGTCCGGCGACCCGGAGGACATCTACCGGACCGACGCCAAGGTGCGCGAGCTGACGCCCGGCAATACGCATCTGCACCACTGGCTGGACATGGCGCGGGAGCGCATCGCCTTCCAGGGGCTGCCTGCGCGTATCTGCTGGGTTGGCCTCGGCGATCGCCACCGCCTCGGCCTCGCCTTCAACGAGATGGTCGCGCGGGGGGAACTGAAGGCACCCGTCGTCATTGGCCGCGACCACCTCGATTCCGGGTCTGTGGCCTCGCCCAACCGCGAGACCGAGGCGATGCGGGACGGGTCGGACGCCGTGTCGGACTGGCCGCTGCTCAACGCCCTGCTCAACACCGCCTCGGGGGCGACATGGGTGTCGCTGCATCATGGCGGCGGCGTCGGCATGGGCTTTTCCCAGCATGCGGGCATGGTGATTGTTGCCGACGGTACGGAGGCTGCCGCCGGGCGGCTCGAACGGGTGCTGTGGAACGATCCGGCGACCGGCGTGATGCGCCACGCCGATGCCGGCTACGACATTGCCGTGCGTTGCGCGCGGGAGTATCAACTCGATCTTCCGGGAATTCTGGGATGAGCGATGCGCGTTTTGAGGGCGGCGGACTACGAGGCGATGCCTTGGAAGAACGGCGGCGGTATCACCTCTCAGATCGCGACATATCCTGAGGCCGCAGGGCTGGACGACTTCCTCTGGCGGCTGAGCATGGCGCGCGTCGAGGTAGACGGACCGTTCTCGACTTTTGCCGGCGTCGATCGTTCGCTGGCGCTGGTCGAGGGCGACGGGCTCGTGCTCAGTGTCGGCGTGCACGCGCCGGTCGCGCTGCGACAGACCTACGATCCGCTGCCGTTTGCCGGTGACGAGAGCACCGGATGCGCTCTGATCGGCGGGCCGATCACAGACCTCAACATCATGACGCGCCGTGGCCGCGCCAGTCATGTCATGCGGTCGACGCGGCTCGGCGCCGGCGAGACGCTGCAACTCGCTCTCGGCAATAGGTTGGTCTTCTGCGCCGAGGGCCAGGTGTCGCTGGACGACGGCGGCGACGAGGCCTTGCTGGACCGGTTCGATACGCTGGATCTGTGCGCGGACGACGGCATGGTGCGACTGACAGCCTTGCAGCCATCCGTGCTGCTGGTGACGGAGCTGTATCTCATCGCTTGACCGGCATGCCGCGCCGTAAAAAAGAATCTCCGTACGTGGTGGAATGCCTTCACGAAAAAGCCAGAATTCGGGGGTTGGCCAAGGTCTCCACGTACCCGCCCGCTGCGGTCGACGTCGGCGCCTTTGGGGGGAGGCTTCGCGTCAGCGCGAAAAACTCAGAATTGTCATGCTGCAATGCAACCAAATCGTTTCTAATCGATTTTGGGACATACGCGCTCGCCGCAGTCTGCGACGGCACCCTTCCGATTGGAAAAAAGCATCTGATGAACGCTCCCGTTAGCCCAGTCCGCACGCGTGAGGCCGGTATAAAGCTGCCTCCGGACCCGGAACAACCGATCCGCGCCGCGATACTGCACGAGGATCGCCTGCGTGCGTTGGGGGCGAGCT
>JAEUMA010000685.1 GCA_016793565.1 Rhizobiaceae bacterium | reverse complement strand
GGTTCGCCAGTTCGAACACGATCGGATGACCCATCTGGAACGCCGGCGCGTAATCGAGTTCCGCGGCCTGGTGCTGGATCGCCTCGGTGATCTTCGGCCGGCAGTGGCCAGCGTTGACGCACCACAGGCCTGCGGTGCCGTCCAGCACCTTGCGGCCGTCGCTGGTCGTATAGTGCATGTCCTTGGCGGACACGAACATGCGCGGCGCCTGCTTGAACTGGCGGTTGGACGTAAAGGGCATCCAGAATGCGGAGAGATCGTTCGGCGTAACGTTCAGCCGGTTGGACATGGATCGGGCTTCCTTTCGAGACCTTGACGGAATTGGCCAACGCTTGGTCTTCGGCGCCTTTTCATGCTAGGCAGAATTTTGACCGAACGGACAAACGTTAACATCGCCTCGGGGGCGGTCAAGGGGCTTACTAGCGCAGATGGCAGGTCTATATCGCGCTCCACGGCAAGGCAAAAACTGGTCCAGACAATTGGGCCACAAACTGCCGTTCGCGCACCTTTCCGGCCGGACCTGCTGACATGGACGAGGCCGTTCCGCGCCGGCGCACGCGCATTCAGGCCGAGAAGCGCGAGGTGATCCTGGGCGCCGCGCTCGAGGTCTTCTCGGCGCACGGTTTTCGCGGGGCTACGATCGACCAGATCGCCGAGGCCGCCGGCATGTCGAAGCCGAACCTCCTCTATTATTTCCGCCGCAAGGAGGACATCCACACCGCGCTGATCCAGCGCCTGCTCGACACCTGGCTTGCCCCGTTGCGCGAGATGGACGCGGCCGGCGACCCGGTGACCGAGCTGCGCAGCTACATCCGCCGCAAGCTCGAAATGGCGCGCGACTTTCCGCGCGAGAGCCGGCTGTTCGCCAACGAGATCCTGCAAGGCGCCCCGCGCATCATGCCTTTGCTGGAAGGCGAGCTGAAGGATCTGGTCGATGAAAAGGTCGTTGTGCTGCGCGGCTGGATGCGCGCCGGCAGAATCGCGCGAACCGACCCCTGGCATCTGATCTTCGCCATCTGGGCGACCACCCAGCACTATGCCGACTTCGACGTGCAGGTGCGGGCCGTGCTCGGCCCCGATCGCGGCGGCGATGGCCGCTTCGAGGATGCCGCGCGTTTCCTGGAGCAGCTGTTCGTCAACGGTCTGAAGCCGGGTGGGTAAAGGGGCCGTCACCGCCTTATTCAATTGCAACCTATCCGCTCAACCCCATGTTGAAAATTGACAGGTAGGTTCGACGCCCAAAGGGGTTGTCGGATGAACGAGACGAGCGTTGCACTCCTGGTCGACGGCGAGAACGTCGCACCTGTGCTTATGCAGTGGATCATGGACCGCGTCAGGCAGCTTGGCGACCCACGCGTGCGGTGCGTATTCGGCGACTTCTCAGAGGGCAAGTTGTCGGACTGGCCTCGAACCGCCCGCCAGTTCGGGATGGAGATCGGATTTCAGCCTTCCGCGGGCAAGGGCAAGAACTCGACCGACATAGCGATGACCATCAGGGCAATGGATCTGTTGCACGAGAAAACCTGCCAAGTCTTCTGCCTCGTTTCGAGCGACCGCGATTTCGTGCCATTGGCACAGCGGCTCGCCCGTTCCGGCCGGCCGGTGTACTGCTTCGGAGAGGCTGCGGCCAAGGTCGCCTTCGAACCTGTGTGCAGCGGCTTCTTTGCTCTTCAGCGAGCTCCATTCAAGGCGACGACTGGCCCGTCGGCCATGGAAAAGCCTGCGCTCCTAGAGGCAACGGACCGCATCGAGGATCGACTGGCACGGCTCCTTGAAAGCCGTATGGAAGGCAAGACAGCGGACGGTTGGATTGCGCTATCGGCCTTGGGGACAACGATCGGCCGGAGTGATCCCGCGCTCGCCAAGGCGGTGGCTGGAAAACTGCACAAGACTTTGAAAGAACTCAAATGGGCCGAAATCAACGGTACCGGCCCAACGCTCCGGGTAAGGCTAAAGCCTCACACCCTCGTCAAGATGCGGGCGGCCTGACCGTCACATGGCTTCGGCGATGACCATCAGCAGGCCGGCGGCCAGGGTGATGTTGACCAGCGTCAGATAGAGGTGCGGGTCGCGCTCCTTGCCGCTGAACAGGAACAGATTGTGATAGAGCGGCGTCGCCGCGACGAGGAAGGCGATCAGCGCGATCGCGCCGGTCACGATCCACAGGCCGAAGATGAGCGCGAGGCCGCCCAGCACCTGCACCGCGAAGCCGATGGCGAGCAGCGGCGTCGGCAGCGGCCAGCCGTAATTCGTGGCGAGCGTCTGCCGCTCGCCGAAATGCAGGAAGTTCCGGATACCCGCGATCAGGAAGAATCCTCCGAAGACGATCCGCCCGATATCCATCAGCATTGCAGAATTCATGCCCGCCCCCTTGCCAGCCGCGTGCACGAATAGCCGATTGCAGCGGCCCTAGGAAGCCGCGCTCTAGCGGGGATCGGGGGCGAGGACGAGAACCGCCAGCGCTGCCACGGTGATGCCGGCGCCAACCGCCACGCTGGGGCTCGCCCAGCCGTGGCCCGCCAGCCCCTCGTAGAGGATGACGAAGGCGGGGATCAGATAGGCGTAGGCGAACACCTTGGACGCAGGAAGCTTCATCGAGGCGAACTGCAGCAGGAAGAAGCTGCCGGCAGTGGTGAACAGCGTCAGGTAGCCGATGGCGATCCAGATGAACACCGGCAGCTTGTGCCACTCGGTGTCGAGAATCTCGCGCATGCCCAGGAAGCCGAGGCAGAGCGCCGTGGCCACTAGTGTGAAAAAGGTGAAGGTCAGCACGGGCTCGCCGCGGTTGAGCTTGCGCACCAGCGGCGCATAGGCCGCATGGCAGGCGCAGCCGAACAGGAAGATCGCTTCACCTTTGCCGATGTCGAACGACAGGAGCGCGTCGAGGTCGCCGCGGAACACCACCCACAACGCGCCGGCGCCGGCCACCAGCAGGCAGGCCAGCACCAGTGGCTGCGGCTTCTGGCCGAGGAACACATAGCCGAAGAAGGCCGTCATCAGCGGAACCAGCATGAACACCGCGCTCGTGGAGACCGGTTCGGTGAACTGCAGGGCGAAGAACATGGTCACCATGAAGGCAGCCATCAGCGAGCCGAGAAGCAGATAGCGCCACGGCGCCGTCGGTATCCAGCGCATCCGCTCTTGCAGCGCCAGACTCGCCACCATGCCGACGATGATGGAGCCGATCGTGAAGCGCAGCGCGTTGAAGGCGGCCGGCCCCACCTTGTCGGCCACCAGCGCGCCGACCGAGAACGATCCGGCCACGAAGGCCGCGAAGAAGAACATCGCGATATGCGCGGCGATCTGGCCTCGGTTCAGGCCGCTCCGCTTGGCTGCGGGCTTGGGTTTGGCGGCGGCGTGCGACATGGTGGTGCTCATGGGCGGCGCGCATGCCACGATTAAGCAACCAATGCAAGCGCTAGTGCGTGGCGTAAATATGTAGCCACTATATATTGTGTGTTTTAAACTTCAGAGCCGCAAAGCTGTATGCGAGCCGAATGCGCAGGTTGTCGGCTTGCCCTCGCCTGGATGCAATCGGACAACGCTCACCGACGCGACTCCCGCCGCGGCCGGCTGCCCGTATTGCGCGCCGTTCTACTCCGCGGCCTCCCTCGCCATCGGGTTGTTCGGATGCGTCGTCCAGTTCGCGTAGGTTGGCGAAACCGGCTTGCCGGTGCGCTGGTCGAGCACGCCCGCCGCCAGCGGCACCATTTCGATGCAGCCTTCCACCGGGCAGACGTTGACGCACAAATTGCAGCCCACGCACTCGTCCTCCATCACCTCGAAATGGCGCACGCCGTCCACCATCGCGGTGATCGCCTGGTGCGAAGTGTCCTCGCAGGCGATGTGGCAGCGGCCGCATTTGATGCAGAGGTCCTGGTCGATATGCGCCTTGGCCACGTAGTTGAGGTTGAGATACTGCCAGTCGGTGACGTTAGGCGTGGCCCGTCCGATGACGTCCTCGAGACGGGCATGGCCCTTCTCGTCCATCCAGTTTTCCAGCCCGGCGATCATTTCCTGCACGATCTTGAAGCCGTAGGTCATCGCTGCGGTGCACACCTGCACGTTGCCCGCGCCGAGCGCCATGAACTCGGCCGCGTCGCGCCAGGTGGTCACGCCGCCGATGCCGGAGATCGGCAGTCCGTGCGTCTCGGCGTCGCGGGCGATCTCGGCCACCATGTTGAGCGCGATCGGCTTCACCGCCGGACCGCAATAGCCGCCATGGCTGCCTTTCCCGTCGATCGACGGCTCCGGCGAGAAGGTATCGAGGTTCACCGAGGTGATCGACGACACCGTGTTGATCAGCGACACCGCATCCGCCCCGCCGCGCTTGGCCGCGCGCGCCGGATAGCGGATGTCGGTGATGTTGGGCGTCAGCTTCACGATCACCGGCATGCGCGTGTTCTGCTTGCACCAGCGCGCGACCATCTCGATATATTCCGGCACCTGGCCGACCGCCGACCCCATGCCGCGCTCGCTCATGCCGTGCGGGCAGCCGAAATTGAGCTCGATGCCGTCGCACTCCGTCTCCTCGACCACCGGAAGAATGGCCTTCCAGGCCTGTTCCTCGCACGGCACCATGATGGAGACGATCATCGCCCGGTCGGGCCAGTCGCGCTTCACCTGCTTGATTTCCCGCAAGTTGGTCTGCAGGTCGCGGTCGGTGATCAGTTCGATGTTGTTGAGGCCGAGCAGACGCCGGTCGGCGCCCCAGATCGCGCCGTAGCGCGGCCCGTTGACGTTGACGATCGGCGGCCCCTCCTCGCCCAGCGTCTTCCACACCACGCCGCCCCAGCCGGCCTGGAAGGCGCGCACTACGTTGTAGGCCTTGTCGGTCGGCGGCGCGGAGGCGAGCCAGAACGGATTGGGCGACTTGATGCCGAGGAAATTGCTGCGGATGTCTGCCATGGGACGTCTCCTCAGGCCTTGCGGAAGTTCATCTGGATGGGTGCGATGGCGCCGGCCTTGATCGCCGCGATCATGTTCGCGGTCTTCTGGCCGACGGTCGGCCCCATCAGCAGATGGAGGCCCAGCGGCGACGGCGCCGCGCTCACCGCTTGTGCGCGAACGCGGTCGAAGAAGTCGAGCGCGACCGCCCTGCGGTCTTCTTGATGGATCAGCGCGAACCCGGAGTCGGCGGCCGCCTGGCGATAGACGTCCGGCCGTGCCAAAGCGGAAAACTCCGGCCGCTCGGCCCACGGCACCGGAAACGCGAGCTCCGCCTCGCCGGTTCGCATAACGTCGTAGACGGCAAAGACGCCGCCCGGTTTCAGCGCGCGATACGCCTCCGAGAACAGCTTGCCCTTGTCCGGAATGTTCATGCCGACATGCAGCAGCGTCGCCCGGTCGAAAGAAGCGCTTGCGAAAGGCAGATCGGTCGCGCTGCCGACCCGGAACGAGACGCGGTCCGCCATGCCGGACATCTGCGAGAGCTCTACGGCTGCCGCGACGAACTCCGGCGTCAGGTCGACGCCGGTCACCCGCGCACCCGTGGCAAGCGCCATCGCACGCGCCGGGCCACCGATCCCGCAGCCGATATCCAGCAGATCCATTCCAGCACGGATGTCGAGGCCCGACAGCACCCAGGCCGTCGCCTCGGCGCCGCCTATATGGAACTCGTCGACCTGCTTGAGGTCGTCGGGTCTCACGTGGTCGGGGTCCAAGCCCATGGCCTGAAGGCCCGCGCGAATTCGCGGCAGCACTTCATAGGCTGCATAGTGTTGAGCGACACCCTTCTCGACGTCCATCGGTCAACCTCCGGCGCGCGAAAGTTCCCTGTGCATGCTCTCGGCTGCGTCCCTGCCCGCCGCCACGGCCGCGACCGTCAGGTCCTCGCGCGCGTCGGTCACGCAGTCGCCGCCCGCCCACACCTTCGGCAACGAAGTGCGACCTTCGGCGTCGACCTTGATGCGGCCGCCTTCGAGCGCGATCGACGGGCCGCTGCCGTTCAGCGCCGCCGGCTCGAACGACTGGCCGATCGCCTTGAAGACCTGATCGGCCGCGAGCCGGATCGTCTCGCCGGTTCCGGCCAGCCTGTCGCCGTTCATGGCCGTATATTCGAGCTCGATCGCCACCACCTTGCCGCCGTCAGCAACGACGCGCTTCGGCTGCAGCCAGTGGCGCAACGTGACGCCGTTGGCGGCGGCCAGATCCTGCTCGAATTCCGAAGCGTTCATGTGTTCCTGTCCGCGCCGGTAGCAGATGGTCACCTCCTCGGCGCCGAGCAGCTTGGACTGCACCGCCGCGTCGATCGCGGTCATGCCGCCGCCGATCACCACGACACGCCGGCCGACCGGCAGCCCGGCCAGGTCCTGCGCCTGCCGCAGCTCGGCGATGAAACCGACCGCGTTGTCGACGCCCTGCGCATCCTCGCCTTCGGCGCGCAGCGCGTTGACGCCGGCCAACCCCATGCCAAGGAAAACCGCGTCATAGCGCGCCGTCAATTCGGCAAGGTGAACGTCGCGGCCCAGCGCCTTGCCGTATTCGATCGCGATGCCGCCGATCGCCGTGACGTAGTCCACCTCGGCCTGCGCGAAGTCGTGCGTGCTCTTGTAGGCGGCGATGCCGTATTCGTTCAGCCCGCCGGCCTTCGGCTTCGCCTCGAAGATGGTGACGTCGTGCCCGTGCATGGCCAGCCGGTGCGCTGCCGCGAGCCCCGCCGGCCCGGCGCCGACGACCGCCACGCTCTTTCCGGTCGGCGCGGCGCGCCGGTAGAACTGCTTGCCCTCTTCCATCGCGGTGTCGGTCGCGTAGCGCTGCAGCCGGCCGATCTGCACCGGTTTGCCCTCGGCGGTCTCGCGCACGCAGGCTTCCTCGCACAGCGTCTCGGTCGGGCAGACGCGGGCGCACATGCCGCCCAGGATGTTCTGGTCGAATATGGT
>JAEUMA010000678.1 GCA_016793565.1 Rhizobiaceae bacterium | reverse complement strand
ACCGCCGCGCGGCTTGCCGCCAGTGCAGCGCGCGCGGCCTCAGCCGCAACCGGGTCGGCGGCGCGGGCAACGTCCATGACGATGTCGCTCGGCAGGGATATGGCCAAGAAATCGGTCCCGACGCCGTTGAACTGGAAAGTTCATCCTGCACCAGCAAGCTTGCGGCAGCCTTACTTTCCGTCTTTGCGGCGGTCGATCATGTCCAGCCGGTCGCGATCGGCCACACGACGGTCGTCCCACTGGCGCTCGGTGCGGTAGGCGCGCTCGACCATGTTCGACCGCGCGCGGGCGGTGGCGACGTTACCGGCTTCCGCCTGCGCCTTTTCGGCGCTCGCCTCGCCCCTGGCCTGGGCGGCGGCGATACGGCGGTGATAGACTTCGGGGAACAGGCCGGACATCGTCTCCGGCGCATCGAAGCGCTCGATCAGCTCCGTCGCCTCTGTTTTGGCGGCCATTTCCTGGGCGAGGTGGATGGCATGCCGGGTCTCGTGCAGGCTGCGCAACTGCTCCTGCACCTTCACCAGCTTGCGCAGTCTGTCCTTGCGGCTCTGCATATCCCTAGCGCCCTAATGTTGCCGGCACGAAGCCGTCGGCGATCAGTCCCAGCATGGTGCCGATGCCGAGATAGATCAGGATCAGGCCTCCTGCCAGCACGAAGGGCAAGGAGATGAAGTAGACCGGAATCTGCGGCGTCAGCTTGTTGATGAAGCCGATGGTCAGATTGACGAGCAGCGCGTAGGCGATGAATGGGCTGCCGAGCCTGATCATCACGAAAAAGGATTCCGACAGCGTGTCCGTGACATCCACCAGCGCGACGCGCCGGTCGAATACGGCGTTGACCGGGGCTATGCGGTAGGACTCCACGATCGCCCGCACCACCTCGTGATGAAAGTTGAAGACGAACAGCAGGACCAGCGCCGACAGCGAGATAATGGCGGCGAGCGGCGCCTGCGGTTCTGCGTCCTCGATGCCGGCACCCATGCCGCTGAAGCCTATCAGCATGGCGATCGCCGAGCCCATGAACTGAACGGCCAGAACGTAGAGGCGCGCGAGCAGGCCGATCAGCACGCCGACGATCAGCTCCGAGACGATGGTCGGCAGGAGAACCGAGGGCTGCCGATTGGCATACGGGGCTATCTGGGCCCACAGATGGAACAGCAGCCCCATGGTGGCCGCAACGGCGACGAAAAGACGTACCTGAAGAGGCACACGGACGCTCGAAAGGCCTGGCATCACCATGAAACAGCCGCCGATGCGGCAGAAGGCCAGAAAGGCCGCGATCACTGCGACCTCGGCCGAAGCGGTCACGAGATGGTTCCCAGCACCCGGATCTCGACGCCCTTGGCGATCTCGACATGCGACAGCACCGGCAGCGTCGGGAACAGCCGCTCGATGATCATGCGCACATAGGGCCGCGCATCCGGCGCGGTGACGATGATGAAACGCTCGCCCGCCTCCAGGAGCGCGCGGATGGACTTGCCCGCATCCTGCCCGAATTCCTCGAGTTGGCGCGGATCGATGTCGAACTCGCGGATCTCGCCCTTGGCGTCGCGCTTCAGGCTCTGGTGGAACGCCAGGTCCCAGCGGTTGCCGAGGCGGAGCACCTTGAGCACGTTGCCTTCGGTGAGGTCACCGCAGATCTGCTGCGCCATGCGGATGCGCACATGCTCGACGATCTGCTCGGTGCGGCGCACATGCGGCGCGATCTCGGCGATCGCCTCGATGATCAGGTGCAGGTTGCGGATCGACACGCGCTCGGCCAGCAGCAGCTTCAGCACCGCCTGCAGGCCCGGATAGGAGATGTGGCTGGTGCAGATCTCGTCGGCGAGCTTGCGGTATTCGGGGTCCTGGCGCTCCAGCAGCGCCTTCATGTCCTTGTAGGAGAGGAGCTGCGGCAGGTTGTTGCGGATCACCTCGGAAAGGTGGGTAAGTAGAACGGACATGTTGTCGGCGAAGGTGAACTGCTCGCGCTTGAGGTCTTCGGCGAACATTTCCGGCACCGACCAGGCGCGCATGCCGAAGGCCGGCTCGCGCACTTCCTCACCGGGTATCTCCGGCGCCTCGCGGCTGCCGAGCAGCACCATCACCTCGCCGATGCGGACCGCGAATTCCGCCACCACGGTGCCGTGGATCTTGATCTGATAGGTCTTGCCGGGAATGTTGAAGTCGTCGGTCAGGCGAACCTCGGGCACGACGAAGCCGTACTGCGTGGCGAACTTCTTGCGCATCTTGGCCATGCGGAAGGCGAGTTCGTCGTGCGAGGCGAGCAGGCGGGCCGACAGCTGCTTGCCCATGACGAGCTCGATTTCCGAGGTGGCGAGCGAAGCCTTGACGGAATTCTTCTCCTCGTCCTCCTTGGTCTTCTGCTTCTCCATTTCCTGCTGTTCGGCGACGTCCGACCGCTGTTTGGCGCGCAGCGGAATGACGTAGCC
>JAEUMA010000676.1 GCA_016793565.1 Rhizobiaceae bacterium | reverse complement strand
CGTCAGTTCGGCCTGACGGGCCGCGACGCGCGCGGCCTCCTCCTCGATCTGTCCCTTGGCGATGGACAGGCGCTGCCAGGCGGCCGCCGCCTTGGCCTCGGCATCGCGAAGCTGCGGAAGGTGATGGGCCGATACCGCCTGGTCCTTCACGGCCTGCATCTGCTGGGAAGCGCGATCGCCGACCAGCGCGGTGGCCGCCGACAGCGCGGACTGCGCTTCCGACGCCTGCGCCTTGGCGATGGTCCAGCGCAGATGCAGCAGCGTCGCCTCCGCGGCACGGATGTCGGCCGACAGCGACTTGAAGCGTGACGCCTGGCGCGCCTGACGCTTCAGGTTCTCGATCTGCCCCTGCAGTTCGCTGGTCACGTCGTCCAGGCGTTCGAGGTTCTGCTCCGCCGCGCGCAGGCGCAACTCGGCTTCGTGGCGGCGAGTGTGCAGGCCGGATATGCCGGCCGCCTCCTCCAGCAGCGCACGGCGCGCCTGCGGCTTGGCCTGAATCAGCTCGCCGATACGGCCCTGCCCCACCATCGAGGGCGAACGCGCGCCGGTCGACTGGTCCGCGAACAGCAACTGCACGTCGCGAGCGCGGGCCTCCTTGCCGTTGATGCGGTACACCGATCCCGCCTCGCGACCGATGCGGCGGGACACCTGGAGTTCGTCGGCATCGTTGAAGGCCGCTGGCGCGGTGCGGTCGGCATTGTCGAGGAAAAGCACCACCTCGGCCATGTTGCGCGCAGGCCGTGTGGCCGATCCCGAGAAGATGACGTCATCCATTCCGGACGCGCGCATGTTCTTATAAGAGCTTTCGCCCATCACCCAGCGCAGCGCCTCGACCAGGTTGGACTTGCCGCAGCCGTTCGGGCCGACGACGCCGGTCAAGCCTCGGTCGATGACGAATTCGGACGGCTCCACGAATGACTTGAAGCCTAGCAGGCGCAGCCGGGAGAACTTCATCCGGAACTACCGGAGCGGAGATTTTTCGCACACGGAAACGGGCCGCGGTCGGATGCCGCGGCCAGGGGGTGCCGCCTACGCCAGCAGCGGGTCGATGATTGCTGACATCTCCGCAATCGTCATCGCTCCGGGATACTTGTTCCCGTTGATGAAGAAGGTCGGCGTGGAATCCACCCCGAAATCCTTGGCACCACGGTCTCGTACCGCCCTCACATCGTCCAGAAGCTTCTGGTCCGTCAAGCAGGCCTCGAAGCTCTCCTGTGAAAAACCCGCCAGCTTGGAGATTTGCAGCAGGGCCGATTTGGCATCGTCCACCCCTACCCAATTCTTCTGCTGTTTGAACAGCACATCGACCATCGCGAAGTAATTGTCGTTCGAGCAGCGCGCCAGCATGAAGCCCGCCTCGGCGCGTGGATCGAACGGGAACTCCCGCAGGATCAGCCGCACCTTGCCGGTGTCGATGTACTTCGTCTTCAGCTCGGGCAGCGTCGTTTCGTGGAAATGGGCGCAGTGCGGGCACGTCATCGAGGCGTATTCGACGATCGTCACCGGGGCGTCGGCGCTTCCCAGCACCTTGTCGGGCAAGCTGCCGGCTTCGAGCAGCTTGGCCATGTCAACCGTTCCCGCCGATTTGGGCGCCGCCACATCCGCCGTCGTGGAACCGGTCGTCACGGCGTCGGTGGCCGAGGTTCCGGCCCCGGAGTCGCTACACGACGCAAGCCATAGCGCGGCCGGCGAAACAGCCAGCGCGGAGAGAACGGAGCGGCGCGAGATCGTACCAGCCATGCGAATCACCCAGGAATTTGGCTACTGTGCACGCCAGCCAGCATATTGGCGAGCTTGCCCGGGCATTACGGCATTCCCAAGCCCGTGACAAACGATCTCGCGGCTCCGCGACGATCACGAATGCGCGAGAAACGCATCCGGCTCAACGCCGCGTGAGGATGGTGGCGCCCAGCCTTTCAAGCGAGGCGCGCAGCCCGTCGTCCTCGATCGCTCCGACGGTCCTGTCGAGAAAGGTCCTTTCCGGTTCCGTCAGGCTTCTCGGCGGGAGCGCCGGCTTGCGCGACGTGTCGGCCACCGGCTTCTGCTCGATACGAATGCGGCCGATGGCCTGGTAGCCGAGAAAGGCGTTGACGCGGGACAGCACCTCCGCCGTTTCGTGCTGCAGGTGCAGCGCCGAGACGCCGGAGCAGGCGATGACGAGCACAGCGGGCTCGAACGGATCGTCCTCGCCGACCCGGCGCGGCCAGCGGATGCGTTCCGGCCTGGAGGACGCGGCCAGCCTCGGCCCGACGATTTCCTCCCAGGACTGCACGAGCGCCACCGAAAGACCGGTGCGCCGGCGCAGCACCGGGTCGATGATGGCGTCGGTGAGGTCGCTGACCGCGACGGGATTGCGGTTGTCCCAATTCCCTGCCATGTCTGAAGTCTCCCGATGCCGAAGCAAGCCTCCCGCCACCCCGGTCCAGCCATGCCAGCCGCCGCGGGCGAAGGCAATCGGCCGTTCGCCGTGGCCGAACGACTGCTGGCCTGGTACGACCGGCACCATCGCGAACTGCCGTGGCGAACCCCACCTGCCCGGCTAGCGGCCGGCGTAAGACCCGACCCCTATCGCGTCTGGCTGTCGGAGGTGATGCTTCAGCAGACCACCGTCGAAGCCGTCAAACGCTATTTCGCCGCCTTCACCGAGCGATGGCCCACGGTAGGCGATCTCGCCGCGGCGTCCAACGACGATATCATGCGGGCCTGGGCCGGTCTCGGCTACTATTCGCGCGCACGCAACCTCAAGGCCTGCGCCGACCATGTCGCGGGCAAGCTCGGCGGGCACTTTCCCGACAGCGAGGAAACGCTGCGCGAGCTTCCGGGCGTCGGTACCTATACGGCAGCAGCCATAGCGGCGATCGCCTTCGATCGGCCCGCCGCGGTTGTGGATGCCAATGTCGAACGCGTCGTAGCGCGGCTGGCGCGCATCGACACGCCGCTGCCCGCCGCGAAGTCACAGATGCGGGAAATCATGGCGGAAATGACGCCGCAGCGCCGGCCGGGCGACTTCGCGCAGGCGATGATGGATCTGGGCGCGACGATCTGCACCCCGCGCCGGCCGCGCTGCATGCTGTGCCCGCTGAACACAGGGTGCGCCGCGCTGGAAGCAGGCGATCCAGAGCTCTATCCGATCAAGGCGGAGAAGGCGCCCCGCCCGCACCGGCGCGGGGCTGCCTTCGTAGCCCTGCGCACCGACGGCGCGATGCTGATGCGCACACGCCCGCCGAAAGGCATGCTAGGCGGCATGACCGAAGTGCCGACCACCGGCTGGGGCGCCCGCGCGGACGGCGCGACGGACGTTTCGGCCGCGCCTTTCGCGGCGGCATGGCGGCGGGCGGGCACCGTCAGCCACGTTTTCACCCACTTTACCCTGGACCTGGAGGTCTTTGCGGCGTCCGGCGTAGCCGGCAGGGCCCCGCCGGGCCATCGCTGGGTGCCGGCTGAAGAGATTCCCGGCGAGGCATTGCCTAGCCTGATAAAGAAGGCGATCGAGGCCGCCGTTCCCGGAGCCACCATGCGCGTGAAGAGGTGACCTGAGCATGACCGAGACCCGACACATCGTCTTCGACATCGGCCGGGTGCTGATCCACTACGATCCCGATCTCCCCTTCAGCCGGCTGATCCCGGACCCGGATCGGCGGCGCTGGTTCTTCGAGAATGTCTGCACCTCGGCCTGGAACATCGAGCAGGACCGTGGTCGCGGCTGGGAGGAAGCGGAGGGGCTGCTGATCGCCTCGCACCCCACGCACGAGGAGAATATCCGCAACTTCCGCCGCTACTGGCATGAGATGGTGCCGCATGCCTACGACGACAGCGTGGCGCTGCTGGAACGGCTGATCGAAGGCGGCCATGATGTGACGATGCTGACCAACTGGGCGGCCGACACGTTCATGGAGGCGCGGGAGCGGTTTCCGTTCCTAGATCGGACCCGCGGTGTCACCGTCTCCGGCGAGGTCGGCCTGATCAAGCCAGACAGGCGCATCTGTGAGCACCACGCGGCGACGTTCGGCATCGACCCGTCGGCAGCGTTGTTCATCGACGACAGCCAGAAGAATGTCGACGGCGCCCGCGAGGCGGGCTGGCAGGCCGTGCTGTTCACCGACGCCGAGACGCTGGAACGCGACCTGCGCGCCAGGGGCATCGCGTTCTGAGATGGCCGAGCCGGCTGAGGCGGTACGCCGCTACCACGACGCCATCAACAGGCTGGACTATCAGGCGCTGGACGATTTCTTCGCGCAGGACGCCGTATACGTATCCAACGGCATCGGGACGGTGAGCGGGAAAGAGGCTATACTCGCGTCCTTCCGCGCCTATTTCGCCGAATATCCCGATCAGGTCGCCGTCGACGATCTGATCGAGAACATCTCGGCCGTCGAAGCGCGCTCCGTATGGCGGCTTGCCGCCACAAGCGCTCGCACGGGACAGCCGCTCATCCGCAGCGGCGAAGAGATCGTGCGCCTCGACGCAGAAGGCCGGATCGAGCGGGTCTACGTTCGCGACCTCTGATATTACGCGCCTGCGCGCTCGATCCCCAGCCTTGCGATCCGCCGCAATTCGTCGATCGGCGTGAGCCCACCATTGCGCTCATAGTGCCAGAACGTCCAGCCATTGCAGGCGTCGAGGCCCTGCACCGCGGCGCCGACGCGGTGGATCGATCCACTGATGTCGCCGGCTGCAAGCGTACCGTCGGCGCACACGCGGGCGGCCACCCGCCGGCGCGCGTCGTGCAACGTGGCGCCGGCCTTGATCAGGCCGGAATCGAGCAGGCTGACGAAGGCCACCCTAGGCTCGGCGCGTTTGCCCGTCATGATGCGCAGATCGGCTTCGGCCAGAGGCTCGATCGCCGCGATACGCCGCGTGGCGGCCTCGATATAGGCGCTCTCACGCTCGATGCCGATGAAATGGCGGCCGAGCCGGCGGGCGACCGCCCCGGTGGTGCCTGTGCCGAAGAAGGGGTCGAGCACCACGTCGCCCGGCCGGGTGGACGCCTGCATGACGCGGGCGAGCAGCGCTTCCGGCTTCTGCGTCGGATGCAGCTTGTCGCCGTCCTCGTTCTTCAGCCGCTCATTGCCGCTGCAGATCGGAAACAGCCAGTCGGATCGCATCTGCAGGTCGTCGTTGGAGGCCTTCAGCGACTCGTAGTTGAAGGTGTATCCCTTGGCCTTGGGATCGCGGGTGGCCCAGATCAGCGTCTCGTGTGCGTTCTGGAAGCGGCGCCCGCGGAAATTGGGCATCGGGTTGGTCTTGCGCCAGACGACGTCGTTGAGAACCCAGAAGCCGAGATCCTGCATGATCGAACCGACACGGAAGATGTTGTGATAGGAACCGATGACCCAGATGGTGCCGGTCGGCTTCAGCACCCGGCGGGCGGCGAGCAGCCAGGCGCGGGTGAACGCATCGTAGGCGGCGAAGCTCTCGAACTGGTCCCAGTCGTCGTCGACCGCGTCGACCTTCGACTGATCCGGGCGATGGAGATCGCCGTCGAGCTGCAGATTGTAGGGCGGGTCGGCGAAGATGACGTCGACGCAGCCGGCAGGGAGCTTCTCGAGGGTGGAAATGCAGTCTCCGCGCAGGATGGTGTCGACGGGAACTGCAGATTCGGCAGCCGGCGACTGGAGGTCGAGGCGACGCAATGCGGACATGGACAACTCGGCTCACGCTGACTGATTTACACGCCGTTATGGTTACCGTTTTGCGTAAACATTCGGTGAAAGCGGACGGCCAATTCGCTGGACCCGATTTGCCGAACGGGGACCGCTGGTGTAAGGCAGCCGCCTCGGCGGCAGACCCGCCCAATTCCAGACATCTTCTCCAGGTTCGCGATGCCCCAGCCAGAACTGATCATCTTCGACTGCGACGGCGTGCTCGTCGATTCCGAGATCATCGCAGCGAGGGTCGAGGCCGAACTGCTGACCCAGGCCGGTTACGCGATCGAGCCGGAAGACATCGTCGAGCGGTTCGCCGGACTCACCTTCAAGGACATCATGCTGCGCATCGAGCAGGTGTCGAACGTACCCCTCCAAGCCTCGCTGATCGAACAATCGGAGGAACTCGTTGACCGGCGGCTGCGCCGCGAGGTGCGCGAGATCGAGGGCGCCGGCCGCGCCGTGGCCGGAGTGACCGTGCCGCACTGCATCTGTTCCAACTCGCGCGGCGACCGGCTGGAGTTCATGCTCCAGCGCACCGGTCTGCTGCCGCTGTTTAGCGGCCGCATCTTCTCGTCGCTGGAAACGCCGAGCCGCAATCCGAAGCCCGCTCCGGACGTCTTCATCTATGCCGCTGAGAAGATGGGGGCCGATCCGGCCAACACGTTCGTCGTCGAGGATTCCGTACATGGCATCGCCGGCGCCAAGGCCGCAGGTATGCGGGTCATCGGCTTCACCGGCGCCTCGCATACCTATCCTGGGCATTCGGAAGCGCTGACGGACGCCGGCGCGGAGACGGTGATCCGGCGGTGGGCCGACTTCCCGATCGTGGTCAGGGCGCTGTCGGAATGGATCGACGCCTGATCCGAACGCAGGTCCGATCAGGAAGCCTTGGGCGGCGGACCTTCGTCGAAGCCGACGAATACCTGGATGTTCTGTTCGGACGGAACCGGGATCACGACGTTCGGGTCGTTGAAGACGAACTGCGTCGCGGCATCGATGGTGGCCACGTCGACGGGAAACTTGTGCAGCTTGGTGTAGAGGATCTCCGAGCCGCGCAGCACGACCACGCGGATGGGCATCGTCACCGTGCCGGGCTTCGCGAGCGGACCCGGCACCACGCGCCCGGCGGCCGCGACGTCGATCGTCAGGCTGCCATCGACGCGGCTGCAGCTGCGCGTCACCTCCGCGATGGCACCCTGGTGGATAACCTTGGAGGGATCCCCCTCACCGCCACGCGCATAGCTGTTGAAATAGGCCGTGCCCTCGCGCAGCAGCACCGCAGGACAATAGGCGACCAGCTCGCTCTGCAGGATCTTGCCTTCCGCGGGTGTCGGCGCGCTGCTCGTGGTGAGCGCGCCCGCGCCGTCGCCCGACTGGCAGCCGGCGGCGGCCAAGGCGAGACAGCCGGCGACTGCTTGCAGAAGCCGGTTTCTGGTCGATCGAAGCATCATCGGCCGAATGTCCCCATCCATTGCTATCCCCCGCGGCGGCGAGGCTCTATAGCAATGCCGCGGCAAAAATGCGACTGAAAGCAAAACGAAATCCCACAACCGACCACAGCGGGTTGTGCCCGCGGGCGCCAACACGGACAGCGATATGCAATATGTGAGCACGCGCGGCGAAGCGCCGGCGTTGGGTTTCTCGGATGTCGTCCTGGCGGGCCTGGCCCGCGACGGCGGCCTCTACGTTCCGCGCGACTGGCCTTTCTTCAGTGCAGCAGACCTGCGCGCCATGCGTGGCCTGCCCTACCCCGATCTGGCCATCCGCGTGCTGACGCCTTTTATCGACGGCGAGATCGCGCCGGCCGTGTTCGAACGTCTGGTGCGCGAAGCCTACGCAACATTCCGCCACGATGCTGTTTGCCCGCTGGTCCAGCTCGGCTCCAACAGCTTCCTGCTGGAACTGTTCCACGGACCGACGCTGGCCTTCAAGGATGTCGCCATGCAGTTGCTGGCGCGGCTGATGGACCATGTGCTGGCCGAGCGCGGCCAGCGGGCGACCATCGTCGGCGCAACGTCCGGCGACACGGGCGGTGCCGCCGTCGAGGCTTTCGCCGGGCGGGAGCGCACCGACATGTTCGTGCTGTTCCCGCATGGGCGCGTCTCGCGCGTCCAGCAGATGCAAATGACGACCTCGACGGCGGCCAACGTGCATGCGCTCGCGGTGGAAGGCAATTTCGACGACTGCCAGAGCCTCGTGAAGGAAATGTTCAACGACCACGCGTTCCGCGATCGTGTCGCACTCTCGGGCGTCAACTCGATCAACTGGGCGCGCATCATGGCGCAGATCGTCTACTACTTCTCCTCCGCGCTCTCCCTGGGAGCGCCAGACCGCCCGGTGTCCTTCACCGTTCCTACCGGCAATTTCGGCGACATCTTCGCGGGATACGCGGCCAAGCGTATGGGCCTGCCGATCGAACGGCTGGTGATCGCCACCAACGACAACGATATCCTGGCGCGCGCCCTGGCCGACGGCGAATACCGCATGCGCGGCGTAGTGGCGACGACCTCGCCCTCCATGGACATCCAGGTCTCCTCCAACTTCGAGCGTCTGCTGTTCGAGGCTTCGGGACGCGACTTCGCTTCCGTGCGCGCGGCGATGCACTCGCTGAAGCAGTCGGCAGGCTTCACCATCGCGGTGCCCACCCTGCGCGCGATCCGCTCGGAATTCGACGCCGGGCGTTCCGGCATGGAGGAGACCGCCGACACGATCCGCGCCACGCTGCAGCGCGACGGGTATCTGCTCGATCCGCACAGCGCAACCGGCGTCAGGGTCGCGGCCAACCATCTCGGGGCGACGCCGATGGTGATGCTCGCCACCGCGCATCCCGCGAAATTTCCTGACGCGGTAGCCGCAGCCGCCGGCGTGAGGCCGGAATTGCCCGAATGGCTGTCGGGATTGATGGAACGTCAAGAAAAGTTCACAATGCTTCCGCCGGACCTCGGTGCGGTCGAGGAACATATAGGCCGTCATGCACGTGCGGCGCGTTAGGGAGTAGAACCCATATGGGTGTAGAGGTGAGCCGTCTCTCGAACGGCTTGACGGTCGCGACCGAATACCTTCCGAGTATCGAATCCGTGGCTTTGGGAGTGTGGGTGAAGTCCGGCTCCCGCAACGAGCGCGACCATGAGCACGGCATGGCGCATCTTCTCGAACATATGGCCTTCAAGGGCACGGCGCGGCGCTCCGCCTTCCAGATCGCTGCGGAGATCGAGAACGTCGGCGGCGAGATCAACGCCGCCACCAGCGTCGAAACCACCTCGTTCTACGCGCGTGTGCTCAGCGACGACGTTCCGCTCGCCATCGACATCCTGGCCGACATCCTGACGGAATCGAAATTCGATCCGGCGGAACTGGAGCGGGAACAGCATGTCATCCTGCAGGAGATCGGGGCAGCCCACGATACGCCTGACGACATCGTCTTTGACCGTTTCACCGAGACCGCCTTCCGTCACCAGACGATCGGACGCTCGATCCTGGGCACGCCGGAGACGGTGAAGTCCTTCACCTCCGACCAAATCCACGCCTTCATCGAGCGCCAATACGCCGCCGAGCGCATGGTCATCGTGGCGGCGGGCGACGTTCAGCACGACGCCTTCGTGCGCGAAGTGGAGAAGCGTTTCGGTGCGTTCCGCGAGAAGGCCGACGCCCAGATCCCGCAATACGCCCACTATGTCGGCGGCGACTTCCGCGAGGATCGGGATCTGATGGACGCCCAGATCATCCTTGGCTTCGAGGGCCGCGCCTACCATGTGCGCGACTTCTACGCCTCGCAGATCCTGTCGATGATCCTGGGCGGCGGCATGTCCTCGCGCCTGTTTCAGGAAGTGCGCGAGAAGCGCGGCCTGTGCTACTCCGTATACGCCTTCCACTGGGGCTTCTCGGACACCGGCATCTTCGGCATCCACGCGGCCACCGGCCAGAGCGATCTCTCCCGTCTTATCCCGGTGATGGTGGACGAACTGCAGAAAGCCGGGGAAGCGATAACCATCGAAGAACTGAACCGGGCCCGCGCGCAATATCGAGCGGGCCTTATCATGTCGGCCGAGAGTTGCTCGGCCCGCGCGTCCCAAATCGCGCGCCAGCTCCTGCTATTCGGCCGGCCGATACCGAAGGAGGAGCTGATGGAGCGGCTGGGCGCGCTGACGACGGATCGCCTGACCGACCTGTCGGCCCGCCTGTTCTCCACCAAGCCGACCGTGA
>JAEUMA010000210.1 GCA_016793565.1 Rhizobiaceae bacterium | reverse complement strand
GGCTTTCGGCGTCATGCGCCGGCAGAACCCGCAGGGCGGCCGCATCATTAACAACGGCTCGATCTCCGCACACGCGCCGCGCCCTGGTTCGGTGCCTTATACCGCGACCAAGCACGCCATCACGGGACTGACGAAGACGCTGTCGCTCGACGGCCGTCCGTTCGACATCGCCTGCGGCCAGATCGATATCGGCAACGCGCTGACGGACATGGCGGTGTCGATGACGACCGGGATGCCGCAGGCCAACGGTACGATCGCGGTGGAACCGGTCATGGACGTGCAGCGGGTGGCCGAGGCCGTGGTCTACATGGCCGGCCAGCCGCTCGATACCAATGTGCTGTTCATGACGGTGATGGCCAACGCCATGCCATTTGTCGGCCGGGGCTGAGCGCGGCTTTCCAACCCCGCGGCTATTGCGGGCTGCGCTCCTTGAGGAAGGCCTCAATGCGCTCGATGGCGCGCAGGATGTTCTCTTCCGAATTGGCGTAGGAAAGACGCATGTAGCCTTCGCCCAGCACGCCGAAATCCGGCCCGCCGATCAACGCCACGCCGGCGTCGTCGAGCAGGGCGGCGGCGAGCTTCTTGGCCTTCCATCCTGTCTCCGACACGTTCGGGAAGGCATAGAATGCCCCCTTGGGCGTGATACATGACACGCCGGGCAGGCTGTTCAGGCCTTCGACGACGATGCGGCGGCGGCGGTCGAACGCCTTCATCATCCGGTCGACCTCTTCCTGCGAGCCGTCGATCGCTGCGATGCCGGCGAACTGGCTCGGTGCGTTGACGCAAGACCAGCAGTTGACGGCCAGCTTGCGCACCTTGTCGTAAAGCCTGCCGCTCTCCGCGCTGTTCGGCCAGATCGACCAGCCCATGCGCCAGCCCGTCATGGCCCAGGTCTTCGACCAGCCGTTCAGAACGACCAGTCGCTCGCGAATCTCCGGAAACTGCAGCAGGGAACAGTGAACCTCGCCGTCATAGGTCATGACGTCGTATATCTCGTCGGAGAGGATGGCCACCTGCGGGTGTGCCTCCAGCCCCTTCACAAGCTTCTCGACCTCGGCGCGCGGCGTGACGCCGCCGGTGGGGTTGGCCGGCGAATTGAGGATCAAAAGCCGGGTCTGCGGCGTGATCAGCGCCAGCGTCTCCTCGGCCGAGAAGGCGAAGCCGTTGGCCTCGCGGATCGGAACGGGCACGGGACGCGCGCCAGTGAACTCGATCATCGAACGGTAGATGGGGAAGCCCGGATCGGGATACAGTATGTCCACTCCCGGCTCGCCGAACATGAGGATGGCGGCGAACATGGTCGGCTTGCCGCCCGGCAGGATCATGACGTTCTCCGGCGAGACCTCGACGCCGGTCATCGTCAGGGTGCGCCGCACCACCGCCTCGCGGGTGGCGAGCAGGCCGTTGGCAGGCGTGTAGCCATGATGGCCTTCGCGCAGGGCCTTGATTGCGGCCTCGACGATATGGGCTGGCGTCTTGAAGTCCGGCTGCCCGATGCCAAGATTGACGATGTCCTTACCCTGCTGTGCCAGGGTCGTGGCGCGCGCCAGGACGGCGAATGCGTTCTCTTCGCCCAGGCGGTCGAAGGCAGGTATGGTCTGGAGCATCGCGGCCACTCGCTTTTATCGCTGGAGGGTTTCGACAGGGCGGGTTCGGCCGCCGGGGCGCTGCGAACCGTCTGGGTCGGCGGCGGACCGGCGGAGCCATCTCAAACAATCTCGGGGAGCGACCCTCATTGTCCTGTTCCCCATCGAGACCGTCGCTGGATCAATCCCTGATCCGCCGCATCCCTATATTGTCGCACAGCCAAGGGATCAAGCTGAGGGTGCTGTGATGGTAGACCTATCGCAATGGAAGCCGCGTCAGCGGCCGGAGCGAAAGCCACTCGACGGGCGCTACGCCAGGCTCGAGCCGCTGGATGCCGCGCGGCACGGAGACGGTCTGTTCGAAGCGTCGAGCGTGTCCGACGCGGGCGGTCGCTTCGCGTGGCTGCCCGACGTGCCGCCGCAGAGCCGCGCCGATTTCCAGCCCTGGCTCGAAAAGGCCGCGGCCAGCGAGGATCCGATGTTCTTCGCTGTCATCGACAAGGCCAGCGGTAAGGTGGCCGGTCGACAGACGCTGATGCGCATCGATTCCCCCAACGGCGTCATCGAGATCGGCAACATCTACTGGGGGCCCACGGTCTCGCGGAGGCCGGCGGCGACGGAAGCGCAGTTCCTGTTCGCCGACCATGTCTTCACCGACCTCGGCTACCGGCGCTATGAGTGGAAATGCAACAACCGCAACGAGCCGTCCAAGCGGGCGGCGGAGCGTTTCGGCTTCGCCTTCGAAGGCATTTTCCGACAACACATGATCGTCAAGGGCGAGAACCGCGATACGGCGTGGTACTCGATCATCGACAGCGAATGGCCGGCGCTGCGGCGCGCCTATCAAGGCTGGCTTGATCCGGCGAACTTCGATAGTGAAGGCAACCAGAAGCGCCGGCTGGAGGATTTCCGCCAGGAGGCCGGCGCCTGAGATAGGGCAGATGGCACATTCCCATGCCGGCAGCGGCGGTTCTCATGCCCATGGCCATGGGCACCGGCACGACGAACGCGGCGGCCACGACCACAATCATCACGGCGCCGGCCGCGATCATTCGCATGGGGTGACCGACAAGCGCCGCGTTCTGATCGCAGCGCTGCTGACCGGCGGCTTCATGGTCGTGGAGGCGGCGGGCGGGCTGCTGACTGGTTCGCTGGCACTGCTCGCCGACGCCGGCCACATGCTCACGGACTCAATATCGCTAGCGCTCGCGTGGTACGCGTTCCACCTTTCCGAACGCCCTGCGACCTCGTCGCTGAGCTACGGCTTCGACAGAGTCAAGACGCTGGTCGCTTACACCAACGGGCTGGCGATCTTCGCCATCGCCGCGTGGATCGTCTACGAGGCGGCGCTGCGCCTCTACCGGCCAGAACCGGTGATTGCGGGGCCGATGCTGATCGTGGCACTGGCCGGTCTCGCCGTGAATCTGCTTGCCTTCTACGTGCTGCACGGTGGCGATCGTGAGGGCCTCAACATGCGCGGCGCGATCCTGCACGTCGTCGGCGACATGCTGGGGTCGGTCGGCGCGATAGTCGCCGCGCTGATCATCATGGCGACCGGCTGGTATCCGGTCGATCCCATCCTGTCTGTGCTCGTGGCCGTGATCCTTTTCCGCAGCGCATGGTCGCTGGTGCGGGATTCCGGCCACCTCTTACTGGAAGGAACGCCGAAGAGCCTCGACCGCGACGGCATCGCGCGCGACCTGGTCGCGCACGTGCCGCTGGTGCGCGAGGTGCATCATATGCATGTATGGTCGCTCGATGGCTCCAAGAACATTGCCACGCTGCACGCCTGCCTGCGCGAGGGGGCAGACGCGCACATGGCCGTCAGCGCCATCAAGGAGCGGCTGGCGGCCAACCACAGCATCGCCCACGCCACGGTGGAGACGGAAATCGATTGCTGCGCCGATGCCGCCGACCACCGGCTTCTGCATTGAGAACGGGATAGGCCTGCCATGGAAACGAGCAACCGCAATGCGGCGATCGCCGCGGGCGTCATCATGGTCTGCTTCGGCCTCGTGGCCTATTTCATGC
>JAEUMA010000663.1 GCA_016793565.1 Rhizobiaceae bacterium | reverse complement strand
ACGGCCTCTACACCGGGCTCTCCGTGCATTTTTGAAGCAAAGGACGGCGAAGGCCGGGCGATATCGCTGCTCGCCCGCGACACAGGTATTCGCCCATGGTGACGGGCGGGTGTTTCAAATCAAACGAAGGCGATCTCGCTTCGCCAGGAGATGGACGAATGTTCAACAGTCTTAGAACCATGTCGCTCGCCCTTGCGCTGGCCCTTTGCGGCGCGGGCATGGCGACCGCTCAGGAATCGGATGCCATCAAGTCGCCGGCTACCAAGAGCATCGGCGTCGCCAAGCCGCAGATCGAGCCGGCGCTGATCGTTCTGAACTCGAAGGGCGCCACGCTCAAGGACGGCAAGCTGATGCTGAACGGCGTCTCGCCGAACTCCATCATGTTCGCCGACCGGCCGGTGCGCGCCGCGGGCCACGTGCTGACCGCGCATCTGCTCGAGGAGTGGACCCAGGGCAGCGACAGCTTCGCCAAGGATCCGCCGAACGCTACCGTTTCTGCGCTCGGCAAGGACGGCACCACTGTCGCCGACGCCGTGGTCACGCTGAAGTCGCCGACGCTGCAGGGCGATACGCTGACATTCGACGTGGTGGTCCTGGAAGGCAATCTCGACGGAGCCGACGGCCCCGCCGCCACCTTCATCGACATCATCGGCATGCCGTTCACGCCGGTATCCTTCGCCGGAGCCGCCCGCCGCACGGCCTATCGCGGCGCCTGGTACGCCGGAGCGGCGGCAGGTGCCGCCGCGGCCGGCGCTGCTGCGGCGGGGGCATACTACCATCCGCCCTGCGGATACTACCCCTATCCGCCCTGCTACTGAGTAGAGTAGCTTCGGAGAGAAGGAGGAGCAAACCATGCAAAACACGACAGTGATGCAGGCCTCGACCGTCCTTCTCTCCGCTCTGGCTCTCGCCGGCCCGGCCCGCGCCGACGACGAGGCCGACGAACTTGCAAAACAGCTGGCCAACCCGGTGGCCAGCCTCATCAGCGTGCCGTTCCAGAACAATTTCGACATCGGCGCCGGGGCCAAGGACGACGGCTTCGCCTACACGCTCAACATTCAGCCGGTCATCCCGTTCAGCCTCTCCGAAGACTGGAACCTGATATCGCGCACCATCCTGCCGGTGTCCTACAAGGACTATATTCCCGAGAGCGACGATTTCGGCCTCGGCGACACCACCCAGAGCTTCTTCTTCTCGCCCAAGTCGCCCACGGCCGGCGGGCTGATCTGGGGCCTCGGCCCAGCCTTTCTGGTTCCCACCGCCACGAACGACTATCTCGGCAGCGGCAAATTCGGCGTCGGTCCGACCGGCGTGGCGCTGGTACAGACCGGCCCGTGGACGGTCGGCACGCTGGCCAACCATATCTGGTCGGTCGCCGGCGACAGCGACCGCATCGACGTGAATTCAACCTACCTGCAGCCCTTCGTGTCCTACAATTTCGGCAAGGGCTTTTCCGTCACCTTGAACACGGAATCGACCTACGACTGGGTCAGCGAGCAGTGGCCCGTGCCGCTCAATCTCGGCGCCCAGCAGGTGTTCAAGCTTGGCAAGCAGCCGGTGAGTTTGCAGCTCGGCGGCCGCTACTATGCGGAAGCGCCGGAAGGCGGTCCCGAATGGGGCATGCGCGCAACGTTCACCCTGCTGTTTCCGAAGAAGTAGCCTTCTTCTCGCGGCGGCCGGGCACTTCCGCGGCCCGCATCGGCGAGGTCGCCCGTCGTTTGCGGGGGTTGCGTCCAAATCCCTGGCCGCCATCGCGGATTCGCCTCTTTCGGGGCTGGACAGGGCACGGAGGTGTGGCTATATGCCGGCCAACGTTGCCTCGGCAGCGATGGGTGTGTAGCTCAGTTGGTAGAGCAGCTGACTCTTAATCAGCGGGTCCACAGTTCGATCCTGTGCACACCCACCAATCTTTCCGGCAAGGGTTTTCGCTTCGCTGTTCGGCCGGGCCCCCGGTAGCCTCCAAAGGTTTTTCCTCAGCCAACGCTTACGCAGGGCGCCGATGCCTTTGTCCTTCCGCCAAGCCTTGATATCGGCCGCTGCCGTGCTTGTGTGTTCCTTGCCCGCCGCTGCCGACTGGAAGCCGGTCGAGAAGGAAGAGACCTACGCCATCGGCGGACGGTCCGGCATCGACCTCTATCGCTCGATCGGCGAGCGCGGCCCCAAGCTCGGACCTGGCCGGGCGATCGCCCACACCAATTTCAAGCTCACCTGGTCGCGCAAGTACGAGACTCGAGGCAGTGCTTGCGTGCTGGCATCCGCGCGGCCCAAGCTGCTGATCACCTACACTCTGCCGAAGCCGTCCGGCAAACTGCCCCCGACCGTTGCCAAGGAATGGGACGTCTTCATCGCCGGCGTGCGCAAGCACGAACGCGTCCACGGCGACTTCATCAAGGACATGGTGCGCGAGATCGAGCAGGCGACCGTCGGCCTTTCGGTGGACGACGACCCCGGCTGCACGAAGATCAAGGCAGTCATGACCGAGCGACTTTCGGCCATCTCGCTCGCCCAGCGCCGCCGCAGCAGCGACTTCGACCGGGTCGAACTCGGCGAAGGCGGCAATGTGCACCAGCTCGTCTTGGCACTGGTCAACGGTTCCGGGGCGCAGACCCCTCCCTCGCCCTGAGTACCGCGCCCGCGAACCCGCAAGGTCACAGATAGAGCGTGCCTTCCGCGACCTTGACGGCGTGGCCGCCGATCCGCGCAGAGGTCGGGGCGCCGGCATGGATGTCGAGTTCCAGCCGGATGCGGGACGGACGGCCCATCTCCACCCCTTGCTCGATCCAGCAGCGCTGCGGTCCGTCGACGGGCCGGTCGAAATGGACGATGGCGCCCGACAGCGCCGCCACCGCCGCGCCTGTCGCCGGATCCTCGCCGATGCCCATGTCTGGCGCGAACATGCGGGCATGGAACGCTGTGTCCGGATCGACCCCGCCACGGCAATAGGCATAGATCGCCGGGCCGGCGGCACCCTCTCTGTCGCCCACCAGTTCCCGCCAGAGCCTCGGGTCGGGCCGGATGCGGCGCGCGGCGTCGAGGCTCGCTACCGGAACGAGGGCGAACGGCACTCCGGCGCTCCAGCCGCTGACGACGTGATTCTCGAAGCCGACGTCGCCAGGCTCCAAGCCGAGGGCGGCCACCACCGCCTCCTCGGCGACGTCGAAGGCGAAAGGTTCCGACCGGCGCGGAAGGTCGAATTCCGCAAAGACGTCCGCGTCCGTCTTCGAAACCACGCAGCGTACCGGACCGACGTTTTCCTCCAGCACCATGATGCCCGCGGCCCCCTCCCGTCCCCTCGCCTCGAACAGGGCCACGGCCGTGCCGACGGTGGGGTGCCCGGCGAAGGGGAGTTCCCGGGCGGGCGTGAAGATGCGCAGGCGTGCCATATGGCGCGAATCGGTTGGAGGCTGGACGAACACCGTCTCCGACAGCGCGAATTCGGCGGCGATAGCCTGCATCCGCCGGTCTTCGAGTTCGTCGCCGTCGAACACGACGGCCAACGGATTGCCCGCCAGTGGCGTTCGCGCGAACACGTCATAGACCGCGTAGCGCCTGCCGTTCATCGCATGTCTCCCATTCCAACATGAGCAAAATTTAATTTGTATTCCAAGTGGATGAACCTGATCTTTCCAGTAGGAAACGTGGTCTTTGCGGCAAGAGAGAGATGGATCAGATCGTCGGGAAGCCCCGGGCAAGCGACAGCCCGGATATCGAAGCCGAATTGATGCTCGCCGGCAAGAGCGGGCGTCGCGGTCGTTCTTGGCTGGTGCTTTGCGGACTGGCGGCGCTGGCCGCCTTCGGCATCGGCGCCGCCTATTTCTGGTCCTCCGGCTCATCCTCCGCCACGACCTACCTCACCACGCCCGCCGAAGTCGGCAGCCTCACCGTCAGCGTGTCGGCGACAGGCGCTTTGCAGCCCCTCACCCAGGTCGACATATCGAGCGAGCTTTCCGGCATCGTCCGCACCGTTTCGGTCGACGAGAACCAGCAGGTGCGCAAGGGCGAGGTTTTGGCCGAACTCGATACGGTGCGCCTGCTCGCCCAGCTCGACCGCGCCAAGGCCTCGGCTGCGGCCGCCGACGCCAAGGTGGCGGATGCCCGCACGACGCTGACCGAGACCGAGCAGACGCTGGAGCGCAGCCAGCAGCTCGCCAAGCGCGGAACGCTGGCGACCCAGTCGCTGGAGACGGCGACGGCGGCCCGCGATCGCGCCGCCAGTGCGCTCGCCGTGGCAGAGGCCAACCTCAAGATCGCGGTGGCCGACGTTAAGCTGCAGCAGACGGATGTCGACAAGAGCACCATCTATGCCCCGATCGACGGCATCGTGCTGACCCGTTCGGTCGATCCGGGGCAGACCGTCGCCTCGTCGCTGCAGGCTCCGGTCCTGTTCGTCATCGCAGCGGACCTCCGCAAGATGGAGCTGAAGGCGGCCATCGACGAGGCCGATATCGGCGCGGTGCAGCCCGGCCAGCACGCCGAATTCACGGTCGACGCCTATCCCGACCGCCGCTTCGACGCCGAGATCCGCGACATCGCCTACGCCTCCGTCACCACGGAGGGCGTGGTCACCTACGACGCGCGGCTGGATGTGGAGAACCCCGACCTGTTGCTGCGCCCGGGAATGACCGCCACGGTCACCGTGGTGACGCGGCACGCCGAGAACGTCGTCACCGTGCCCAGCGCGGCCTTCCGCTATGTTCCCTCCACCGGCGAAAACGCCCGTAGGTTCAGCCTGAGCGACTTGTTCAGTCCGCCGCGCCCGCCGTTCCGCTCCACGCCGCGAAAGGCCGCCGCCGAGCCGGGCATGCGCACCCTCTACGTGCTGAAGGACGGCGCCCCGATCGCGGCTCAGGTCAAGACCGGCGCCAATGACGGCGAGCGTACCGAAATTCTCTCCGGCCTGGCTGCGGGCGACCTGGTCGTGACCGGCCAGAGGGAGACGTCGCGCTGATGGCCCCGCCGCTGATCCGCTTCGACAAGGTCTGGAAGAGCTACGGCCAGGGCGAGGCGCGCGTCAACGCGCTGGCCGGCGTGGATCTGGCGATCGATCCGGGGCAGTTCGTCGCCATCATGGGGCCTTCGGGGTCCGGCAAATCGACGGCGATGAACATCATCGGCTGCCTCGATACGCCGACGGCCGGGGTCTACGCTTTCCGCGGCGTCGACGCCGGGCGGCTGGATCGCAACCGTCGGGCCATGCTGCGCAATCTCTATATCGGCTTCGTGTTTCAGGGCTACAATCTCCTGCCGCGCACCACGGCGGCGGAGAACGTCGAACTGCCGCTGATCTACCGTGGCGTAGGCGCATCGGAACGACGAAAGCGTGCCCTCAAGGCGCTGGCGCAGGTGGGCCTTACCGGCCGCGAGCACCACACGCCCGGCGAACTCTCCGGCGGCCAGCAGCAGCGGGTGGCGATCGCACGCGCTATCGTCACACAGCCGACGCTGCTGGTGGCGGACGAGCCGACCGGCAATCTGGATACCGCGCGAAGCCATGAAATCATGGACCTGCTGACCGGCCTCAACGATAATTTCGGCCTGACGATCGTGATGGTTACGCATGAGGCCGACATCGCCGCCTATGCCCACCGGACCATCGAGTTCCGCGACGGCCGCGTGTCGGCCGACACGCGCAACCACGAGCTGGCCTGATGTTCTGGGAAACGGTCCGGCTTTCGCTCACCTCGATCCGCCGCAACCTGCTGCGCTCGTTCTTGACGCTGCTCGGCATCGTCATCGGCGTGGCCGCGGTGATCGGCATGCTCACCATCGGCAGCGGCACGACGGAAAAGGTCAAGCAGGACATCGCCAAGCTGGGCAGCAACCTGCTGGTCGTGCGCCCGGCCCGTCCAGACCGCTCGGGCTCCACCTCCTTTACGCCGCGCCCGCTGACCGAGAAGGACGTCGCCGGCCTTCGATCGGGGCTTGAGAACGTCCGCGCAGTCGCTGCGGTCGCCCAGAGCACCGTGCGCGTCGTCTACGGCGCACAGAACATCTCGGCGCAGGTCACCGGCACGGACGACGAATATCTGGCCGCTCGCGACTGGAACCTGGTTCTCGGACGCAGCTTCACCGAATCGGAAGTTCGCGGCGGCGCCAATGTCTGCATTCTCGGCGAGACGGTGCGCAAGCAGTTCTTCGGGGCCGGCGACCCTGACGGGCAGTCGGTCCGCGTGGGCAAGACGAGCTGCACGGTCATCGGCGTGCTGGAATCCAAGGGCACTTCCGGCTTCGGTCAGGATCAGGACAACGTCGTGATGATGCCGCTGCTGGGGTTCCAGCGCCGCATCGCTGGCAACCGCGACATCGATTCCATCAACGTCGCCGCGCAGGACGGCGTCTCCACCACGCAGGTCCAGTCCGATATCGAGGGCATACTTCGCGACACCCGCCGCATCGCCCCGGACGCCGACATCAACTTCGAGGTCCGCGACATGACCCAGGTGGCGGACGCCATGACCAGCGCGACTACCACCATGACCGGCATGCTGGGCGCGGTGGCAGCGGTCAGCCTCCTGGTGGGCGGCATCGGCATCATGAACATCATGCTGGTGTCCGTGACCGAGCGCACGCGCGAGATCGGCATTCGCCTCGCCATCGGCGCGCATGAGCGTCACATCCTGATGCAGTTTCTCGTCGAGGCGACTGTGCTTTCCCTGCTCGGCGGCCTGATCGGCATCGCGCTCGGCCTCGGCATAGCCGGGCTCGCCGCCGTCAGCATGTCGATTCCGTTCGCGCCGAGCCTCGCCGTCATCCTGATGGCGGTCGGCTTCTCGGCGATGATCGGCATGGTGTTCGGCTTCTTCCCGGCGCTGCGCGGCGCACGCCTGGATCCGATCGAAGCGCTGCGGCACGAGTAGCGAGCCTATTCGCGCTCCAGCGCCTTCTCGATCACCCACTTTACGGTCAACCCCTGCACGACGATGGAGAAGACGACCACCGCGTAGGTCGATGCCAGGA
>JAEUMA010000203.1 GCA_016793565.1 Rhizobiaceae bacterium | reverse complement strand
AGGCGCGCGCCATGCCCCGTGGCTTCAACGCACGCCTGTGGCTGCCGGGCGGCTGGCTGCTGCTGGTGCTTTTGGCTGCGATTTTCGCGCCCTGGGTGGCGCCGCAGGATCCGCTGGCGCAGGATCTGATGCTGGAGCGTCTGCCGCCGTTCTGGATGCAGGGCTCCGAGCCCGGCTTCTGGCTCGGCACCGACAGCCTCGGCCGCGATCTGCTCTCGCGCCTGATCTACGGCGGACGCATCGCCTTCATCGTCGCCTTCGTCGCCGCGACCGCCGCCTGCCTCGTCGGCTCCGCGCTGGGGCTTATCGCGGGATACTTCAGCGGCTGGCCGGACCGCATCGTGTCGCGCATCGTGGACATCTGGATGGCGTTTCCGCCGGTGCTCTTCGCCATCCTGCTGGTCGCCGTGCTCGGCACCGGCCTGACCTCGGTGATCATCGCCATCGCCGTGATCGACTGGACGCGCTTCTGCCGCGTGGTGCGGGCCGAGGCGATGGGCCAGGCGCGCATGGACTATGTCGAGAACGCCCGTATCGCGGGCTTCAGCCGGTTCGGCATCATGCTGCGCGAGGTTCTGCCCAACGTGCTGCCCTCGATCGTGGCGCTGCTGTCGCTGGAAATGGGCATTGCCGTGATCGTCGAGGCGATTCTGTCCTTCGTCAATCTTTCGATCTCCAGCGACGACCCGACGTGGGGCGGCATCATCGCGGAAGGCAGGCTTTCCATCCACCAGGCCTGGTGGGTGCTGGTGTTCCCGCTGATCACGCTGTTCCTGACCGTGCTGTCCTTCAGCCAGTTCGGCGAGGGGCTGAAGACACGCTTCGACCCGGTGCTGCGATGAGGAGACTGGCGCTGGCGAGACCTACGCCCCCTCCACCGCCTTTGGCGGTACCCCTCCCCCGCTTCGCAGAGGAGGATTTGGCGCGGAGGCCAGCTGCGACGTCGATCCTCCCCCGTTTACGGGGGAGGGGGACCACACGAAGCGTGGTGGAGGGGGCCGTCGCGATCACGGCAGAGCATTCCCGATGACCGCCGCCCTTGAAATCGAAAACCTCAGCGCCGTGCTCGGCGGCGGCCAGCGCGTGCTGCGCTCGGTGTCGCTCACCGTCAAGCCGGGCGAGGTGCGTGCGCTGGTCGGCGAAAGCGGCGCCGGCAAGAGCATGATCGGCAAGGCGGTTCTCGGCGTGCTGCCGCCAAGCGTGCGCCTCGTGGAAGGCACGATTCGCCTGGAAGGCACGGATCTCGGCGCGCTGGGCTCCAGGGCGCGGCGCACGATGATCGGTGCGCGAACGGCGCTCATTCCGCAGGACCCGTTGACCGCGCTCAACCCGTCGCGCCGCATCGGCCCGCAGATGACGGACCGGCTGGTCAGCATCCTCGGCTGGGACGGGGCGCGGGCGGAGGCGCGCGTGCGGCAATTGCTCGACGAGGTGCAGATCCGCGAGCCCGACCGCGTCGTGCGGGCCTATCCGCACGAACTCTCCGGCGGCATGCGGCAGCGCGTACTGATCGCCGCCGCCTTCGCGGCCGAACCCCGGCTGATCGTCGCCGACGAGCCAACGACCGCGCTCGACGTCACCGTGCAGCAGCAGATTCTCAGGCTGATCGCCGAGATGCAGCGCGAGCACGGAACGGCGATCCTGTTTGTCACCCACGACCTCGGTGTGGTCGCCAAGATCAGCCAGAGCGTCAGCGTGCTCTATGCCGGCAAGGTGGTGGAGGAAAGCGACACGACGAGCCTGTTTTCGGCGCCCAAACACCCTTACACGCTGGCGCTGATGCGGGCGACGCCGCGCTACACTGATCCGCTCGCCTCGCTGCTGCCGGTCGACGAGGCGGTGCTGGCCGGACTGGCCGAGGAAATCGCGGCTGCCGATCGGGCATGGGGGTCGCCGCATGGCTGAGCCGCTGTTCACCGTGCGGGGCCTCAAGGTTGCCCTCCCCGACATGGCGCGCAAGCCGCCGTTCGGCAAGGCGCCGATGGTCGAGATCCTGAAAGGGCTCGACTTCGACCTGCCGCGCAACGCCATCACCGGTATCGTCGGCGAATCCGGCTCGGGCAAGTCCACGCTCGGCCGCACGCTGGTGCGCCTGACGGAGCCGACAACCGGCAGCGTCATCTTCGACGGGCACGACATTTCGCATCTGTCGGAAGCGGAGCTGAAACCGCTTCGGCGCGATCTGCAGATGATCTTCCAGGACCCGATGTCGTCGCTCAACCCGCGCCGCACGATCGGCTCCATTATCGCAGCTCCCTTGCGCCAGCACGGCGTCACCGATCGGCTGTCCGAACGCGTGGCGGAGGCGCTGAAGCGCGTCAGCCTGCCGGAGAGTTTCGCGGCGCGCTATCGCCACGAGCTTTCGGGCGGCCAACGCCAGCGCGTCGGCATCGCTCGGGCCCTGGCGTTGTCGCCGAAATTCGTGCTGGCCGACGAGATCGTCTCGGGCCTCGACGTCTCGACCCAGGCGCAGATCCTGACTCTGCTGGAGAAGCTGGCCGGAGAGATGGGTCTGACCGTCGCCTTCATCAGCCACGACCTTTCGGTGATCCGCAGGCTGTGCCGACAGGTCATCGTCATGCGGGCGGGCGCGATCGTCGAGGCAGGGCCGACCGACGCCATCTTCGGCGCGCCGAAGACCGACTACACGCGCGAACTGATTGCCGCCATCCCGCTGCCGGAGATCGACCCGGATTGGCTGGGCCGCAAGGCCGGGTGATATCCGCACCTGGAGCGGCGCCAAGGAAAAACCCATCGGCGACACAGGCAGCCGATGCGGCAAGGAAACAGACCCGCCTGCCAATGGGAGTTTCGAGATGTTGAAGATCGTTCGTCGTTCCGTTTTCCTTGCTGCGACGTTGCTTGGCGCCGCGGCGGCCCATGCCGATTCCATCCCGGGCCTGCGCGGACAGGATCACACCGGCGTGACCGTGCCGGACATGAAGCAGGCCGTGGAGTTCTTCACGGACGTCGTCGGCTGCAAGAAGGCGATGTCCTTCGGTCCGTTCGCGGACGACAAGGGCACCTTTATGCAGGATGTGCTGGGCGTCGACCCGAAGGCGGTGATCGAGGAGATCACGCTGATCACCTGTGGGCCCGGCTCAAACATCGAACTATTCAAATATACCGCTCCCGACCAGAAGGACGCCAAGCTGAAGAACAGCGACATCGGCGGCTTCCACCTCGCGCTCGATGTAGACGTCGTCGCGGCCGCCAAGACCTATCTGGAGAGCAAGGGGGTGGCCACCCGCATGGGTCCGCTACCCGTCAACGAAGGCCCGGCGGCCGGCCAGACGATCCTGTACTTCCAAGCGCCGTGGGGCCTGCAGCTCGAGGCGATCAGCTATCCCAACGGCATGGCCTACGAGAAGGACGCCGAGACGGTGCTGTGGAGCCCGCGCAACGCCACGAAGTAGGCCGAGGACAGCCGCCGCGCCCAACGAACGGTCCGGCGCGACGCGCCGGGCCTATTCGAGCAGCAAGGCCCTGACCAGCGGATGGGCGGGGTCGGCCAGGCCGTCGATAACGTTGAAATGGTGCCTATCCGGCTCCTCGATGCGCTGCGTGGATGCGCCCAGCCCCACCCAGACATTGGCGAGCAAGGCGTTCTGGCGAATGAATTCCGAACGTTCCGCCGCGCCCACCCAGCAGGTCAGGCGGACGTCGTCCCGCGGCCGCAGCAGCGCTGGGCTTTCGGCCTTCGCCTCGGTCTCGTCCAGCCGCAGCGTCTCGTTCATGCGCGTGGCGATCAGGGGGCGCAGGTCGTGCAGTCCCGAGATCGAAACGACATGGGCGATGCGCCGGCTTACCTCCCGCGGCAGGGACGCATCGGCGCAAAGCATTCTGGTGACCAGATGCCCGCCGGCCGAATGGCCGGCAAGGAAAAGCGGCCCCGCGACGCGACCAGCAGCGGCGGCGATGGCCTGTGCGATCTCCTTGGTGATGTCGCCCACCCGCGCCTGCGGGCACAGCGTGTAGGTGGGCATCGCGACGGCATAGCCGCGTTCGGCGGCTCCGTTCGCGAGATGCGACCAGACAGTCTGGTCGAACGCCATCCAGTAGCCGCCATGCACGAAGACAAGGACGCCCGCCGGCTTTCCCTCGGGCAGGAAGAGGTCGTAGCGGTTCCGCTCGCCTCCCGCGTAGCGCTCGTCGAGCAGCGCGCGGCCCAATTGTGCCATGCGCGCGCGAAACTCGGCCGCGGAAGCTATCCAGGCCTGCGGCCAACGTTCGCCGGCCGGTATGTTGTCGCGGTTGGCGTAGGCGTCGTTCCAGTCGGCGATGCGGTGAAGCGGCATGGTCGATGCGTATCCTCGAAACCCGGTGGCGTCGCGCCAGCGAGCACGGCACAATGGCCGCGGTCAACCCGGACGCCAGGCGCACAAGACAATTTCAATCCTGAAATTTCAAGCTTGAAATACCTTGATCCGGAGAGCATAGTGACGCCTGCTCAGATGCAGGGGAGATTGCGATGAAGATTGCGGTTCTCGGCGGAGGTCCGGCAGGGCTCTATTTCGCAATCTGCATGAAACTGCGAAACTCCGATCACCAGGTCACGGTGATCGAGCGAAACCGGCCGGACGACACTTTCGGTTGGGGCGTGGTGCTGTCGGCGGAAACGCTGGACAATCTCAACGCCAACGACCCTGTCAGCGCGACCTGGATCAAGCGTCATTTCGCCTACTGGGACGACATTGCGGTCATCCACGACGGCGTACGGATCGTCTCGACCGGCCACGGCTTCTGCGGCATCGGCCGCAAGCGCCTGCTGGAACTGCTGCAACGCCGGGCCCGAAGCCTGGACATTGAACTGAAATTCCAGAGCGAGTTCGACGATCCGCGGCCCTTCATGGAGACGCACGACCTTGTCGTCGCCGCCGACGGGCTCAACTCGCGCTCCCGCGCCACCTTCGCCGAGGTATTCAAGCCCGACATCGATGTACGCAAGTGCAAGTTCGTATGGCTCGGCACCCACCAGAAATTCGACGACGCCTTCACCTTCATCTTCGAGAAGACCGACCTCGGCTGGGTGTGGGCGCACGCCTATCAGTTCGACGAGGACACGGCGACCTTCATCATCGAATGCAGCCAGGAGACCTGGGACCGCTACGGCTTCGGCGGCATGACGCAGCAGGAATCTATCGCCACCTGCGAGAAGATCTTCGAGAAGCATCTCGGCGGCCATCCTCTGATGACCAACGCCAACCATATCCGCGGGTCGGCATGGATCAACTTCCCGCGCGTGCTGTGCGAGCGCTGGTCCTACAAGAACCTGGCACTGATGGGCGACGCCGCGGCGAGCGCGCATTTTTCGATCGGCTCAGGCTCGAAGCTTGCCATGGAAAGCGCCATCGCACTCGCCGACTATGTCGAGTCCGAGCCGACGCTGGAGGCGGCGTTCCGCAAATACGAGGACGCGCGCCGCACCGAGGTGCTGAAGCTGCAGTCGGCGGCGAGAAACTCGCTGGAATGGTTCGAGGAAGTCGAGCGCTATTTGAGCCTCGATCCCGTCCAGTTCAACTACGCGCTGCTGACGCGCTCGCAGCGCATCAGCCACGAGAATCTGCGCCTGCGCGATCCGGAATGGCTGGGCAACGCCGAGGCCTGGTTCCAGCGCCAGGCGGGCGCCAATGCGCGCCGCGCGCCTATGTTCGCGCCGTACCGGCTGCGCGACATGCGGCTGGAAAACCGTGTCGTGGTGTCGCCGATGGCGCAATACAAGGCGGTGGACGGCTGCCCGACCGACTGGCATTTCGCCCATTATGCCGAGCGCGCCAAGGGCGGCGCGGGGCTGGTCTATACGGAGATGACCTGCGTCAGCCCCGAAGGCCGCATCACGCCCGGCTGTCCCGGCTTCTACGCGCCTCAGCACGAAGCGGCATGGAAGAGGCTGGTGGATTTCGTACACCGCGAGACGGAGGCGAAGATCTGCGCGCAGATCGGCCATTCGGGTGCCAAGGGCTCGACGCGGCTCGGCTGGGAAG
>JAEUMA010000585.1 GCA_016793565.1 Rhizobiaceae bacterium | reverse complement strand
ACGGCCTGCTTGCCGACGAGGTAAGGCAGCTGGGCGACGGAGGCATTGAGACGTCCGTCCTTGATCGACTTCACGGCATCCGAATTGCCGTCCACGCCGATGATCGTGACCTGCTCGCCCTTGCCAGCGGCATAGACGGCTTCGACGGCACCGAGGGCCATGCCGTCGTTCGCCGCGAAGATGGCAACGAGATCGGGGTTGCGGGTCAGGATGTCGTTGGTGATCGAGGCGGCCTTGCCGCGATCCCAATCGCCGGGCAGCGAGGCCACGATCTCCAGGCCGGGCGCCAGTTCTTTCAGCTTATCGGCAAAGCCGCTGGCGCGCTTCTGGCCCGTCACGTTGCCCGACAGGCCCTCGATCACCAGCACCGGACCTTTGGCGTCCTTGCCGACCTTGGAAACCAGGTACTCGGCGCCCTGCGCGCCAGCGGCGACGTTGTCGGAGCCGATGCGGAAGGTGATCTTGATGCCCTCCTTATCAAGGATCGCCGGATCGAGGTTGCCGTCGAGGTCGACGACCTTGATGCCGGCGTCCTGCGCCGCCTTCAGGCAGGGCAGCAGGTTGGTCGAGTTGATAGCGGCGGTGATCATCGCAACCGGCTTTCGCTCGAGAGCGGTGTTACAAAGGTTGAGCTGCGGTTCGGCCGCCTGGTCGCTCTCGGCCGCCAGCACGAAGTATTTCACGCCGGCTTCCTTGGCGCCGTCCTCGACGCCCATGCCCATCGCGCCCCAGAACGGGTTGGCTAGCGTCTTCATCAGCACCCCGTATTCGCCGTCCTCCGCATGGGCGGTCGGCACCAAGGCCAGGGCCAAAGCAGCGCCCAAAAGCGCCGTAAATCGATTCATCCTGTAGGCACGCATGGTTTCTTCCTCCACTTCACTGTCAAAAGCCGGGCGTTCCAGCCAGGTCCGGCGTCAATTCTGACGGTCGGCGACGGGGGCTATCGCCGTGCTCCTCCCCCGGAATGCGGTCCGCCACCTGGAGCGCCGACGGATTCCCGCATCAACAACCTGCAGGGTTCGAGGCGAGCCTCGGAAGGCCCCTCCTCACCTTCGATCCTGCGAAACAGTCTCTCCATCGCCTGACCCGCGATCTGGCGCACCGGCTGCACCACGGCGGCGATCGTCGGCCAGGTGACCTGCATCCATTCGGCGTCGTCGAAGCCGACCAGGGAGATGTCGTTCGGGCAATGCCAGCCGCGCCGCCGGAATTCCGACAGGACGACCAGCGTGCCGCGCGAGAACAGCGAATAGACCGCCGTCGGCCTTTCACCTTTCGCGAAATAGTCTCTCAAGGCGCCGCGCAACGGCTCCACATCGCTTTCAGCCAGGATGACGTCGACGCGCGCATCCGGCGCTAGTTCGGCGACCGCTGCCCGAAAACCTTCCAGCCGGTTGCGTACGGTGGCTGCCTGTTCGCCGAGGCCGATGACCAGAAAGTGCCGATGCCCGAGGCCCACCAGTTCACGCGCCACCAAGGCGCTCGCCCCTGCGCCATCAGACGACACGATGTCGAAGGCGTCCGTCGCATTGACCCGGTCGATCAGCACGCCGGTCATGCGCTGGGCGCGCATGAACTCCGCCGCCGGACCGTGCTCGTTGCGCACCGGGGCCAGCACTACGCCGGCAACGCGCCAGTCGTGCATGCGCGCAAGCACCTCGCGTTCGCGCTCTTCCGACTCCCGGCTGGATGCGGCCACCAGCGCATAGCCGCGCTGCTCGGCAAGCCGCTCCAGTTCCGTCACCATCGAGCCGAAGAACTCGCTCTCGAACTCCGGTACCACGGCGCCGATGATACGGCGGCGCGCGCGACGAAGATCGGAGGCCAGCGGGTCGGCGCGATAGCCGAGCAGATTTACCGCCTCGTAGACGCGCTGCACATTCTCCGGACGAACGGTGGACACGCCCTGCATCACCTTGGATACAGTGGCCGCCGATACGCCGGCGCGGCTCGCCACGTCGTGTATCGACGCGCGCCGCTTTTCCGCAACGCTCCTAGCCATAAACCTCCTCCCGAGGGACGTGTCTCCACGTCGGATATAAATCGATAAATCGGTTTCTTGAGATTGTAAATCGGTTCACATAGACTAAAACGACTGAGACGCCGACCCGGACCGGCGCTGGGAGGAAACTATGCCGGACCAACTGCCGCTGGTGATCAGCGCGCCCGAACCGCGTTCGCTCGACCTGATCTTCACGCCCGCCGCGCGCAAGGCGCTGCATGCCGGATACGACGTGCGCGCGGCTGATCCAGAGTCCATCGCCAGCCTGGATGACGCCACCCTCGCCGCTGCGCGCTACATCATCGGCCAGCCGCCGCTGACAAAAGAGACGCTCGACCGGATGCCGTCGCTGCGCTGCATCTTCAACGTCGAGACCAACCTGATCAACAACATGCCTTACGACGTGTTGTTTGAGCGCGGCATCCACGTGGTGACCACGGGCCTCGTCTTCGCCGAACCCGTCGCCGAAATCGGGCTGGCCTTCGCGCTCGACCTCGCTCGTGACGTGATCGAGGCCGACAACGCCTTCCGCGAGGGCCGCGAATTGTGGGGCGGTGACGGCAACGCGCGCGCGCGGCTGATTTCCGGTTCGGAAATCGGCATCGTGGGTTTCGGCGATCTCGGCAAGGCGCTGAACCGTCTGCTGACCGGCTTCCGGGCGACGGTGCGGGTCTTCGATCCCTGGTTGCCGCCCTCAGTGCTCGTCGAGCATGGCGTCCAGCCTGCCTCGCTCGAAACCGTGCTGACGCAGAGCGACTTCGTCTTCGTCGTCGCCTCGGTGACCAGCGAGAACCAAGGCTTTCTCGGCGCCGAGGCCTTCGCCAGCATGCGCAAGGGTGCGGCATTCATCCTGCTCAGCCGCGCGGGCGTGGTCGATTTCGAGGCGCTGATGGCGGCCGTGAAAAGTGGTCGCATTCTGGCCGCCAGCGACGTCTTCCCGGAAGAGCCGCTGGCGAAGGATCACCCGGTACGCGAGCTGCCGGGATTCCTGCGTTCGGCGCATCGCGCCGGCGCCCTCGACATCGCTTTCAAGCGCATGGGCGACATGGTGCTGGAGGACATGGCCCTGGTCGACCGTGGCCTGCCGCCAATGCGCTCCAAGCGGGCCGAACGCGAGACTGTCTCGCGCATGCGTTCCAAGCCGGTCACGCGCAACTGAGCCTCAGGCTGCTATGGCGTCGATCAGTACGCGGTTCTGCCGCCGCAAGGCCGCGCGCAGCGACTGAATGGTCGCGTCCTCATCCTTCACGAACTCGATGAACATCATGTTCATGTTGTTGAAGAGCAGTTCGCCCACCGAACGCCCGTCGATGTCGGGGCGCGCCAAGCCCAGTTCCTGCAGACGCGCGATCAGCGCACAGATCTGGTCCGTCAGTCCGCGATCGAGCGCCGTATAGCTGAGGCCGAAGGGGCTTTCCGGCTGGCTGGTGGAGATCGCCATCGCCTGCCGCCACATCTCCTTGTTGAGATAGATCAGCGAATGCTCGATATAGATGCCGATCAGCGTGTCGATCGCGTCTCCGACATTGGCCGGCGGGTTGGCCACCACACCGCGGCCGGCATTGATGACCTCGTTCACCTCCATCGCGACGATGGCGACCAGAACGTCGCCCTTGTTGCGGTAGTAGTTGTAGATAGTGCCGACGGAGACGTCGGCCAGCGCCGCAATCGCCTCGATCTTGGCGCCTTCGTAGCCGGCCTCGCGAAAAAGCTGGGTCGCCGCATCGACGATGCGCTGATGCCTGTCAGCTTTATGCCTGGCGCGAAGTCCGCTCATGGCACCTGTCTCGCACGAAATCCGAATTGACTCAATTTTGGAATTGGTTCAGTTTTTTCGCAACGAGCCTAAGGCCAGGGAGAACACTCACATGAAGACACTCGTGAAGACGCATGCGCGCATGCTGGCGGCGGCTGCCGGCGTGCTTTCGCTGGTCGCGGCCGGCAACGCCACGGCCCAAGAACTGAACGCCCTGATCTGGTGCGACCACGCCGACCCGGCGCTGTTGCAGCCCTTCGAGGAGGCGAACAGCGTCAAGGTCAACGTCAAGGAATTCGAGGGCACCGGCGCAGGCCTCGCCATCGTCGAGCAGTCACAGCCGGGCGACTGGGACGTGATGGTCATCGATTCGGTCGACATACCACGCGGCGTCGAGAAGGGCCTGTTCGAGCCGCTGCCGGAGGACAAGCTGCCCTTCCCTGACCTCTTCCCGGAAGTGAAGCTCGACAACTACACGGTGGTCGACGGCAAGCGCTACGGCGTCACTGAAAAGTTCGGCTACAACACGATCGGATACAACAACACCAAGGTCGACCCCGCCGACATGCAGTCGATGGCGGCCCTGACCGGCGATAAGTACAAGGGCCGGCTGGCCATCTACGACTACTACCTGCCGGTGATCGGCATGGCCGCTCTGGCTGCCGGCAAGAAGACCTCGGAATTGACCGAGGCGGACCTGCCCGCCATCCGCGACGTGCTGATGAAGATGAAGGCGAACGCAAAGCTGGTCGGCGAGGTCGTCGCCAGCCAGACCGCACTGGCGACCGGCGAGGTCGACATCCTGGTCGGCGGCGGCGAGTGGGTCACCGCCGGCCTTGCCAAGGAAAACCCGGCGCTGGATTTCTCGATCCCGCAGGAAGGTGCGGTTCTGTGGTCGCAGTCGCTGGCCATGTTCAAGGACTCCAAGAACAAGGACCTGGCGCTCAAGTTCATCCAGTACATCATGAGCCCGGAAGGCCAGGCCCGGCTCGCCACCTCGTCTTGCTACTGGGGCATGCCGGCGAGCACCAAGGCCGCGTTGACGGACGACCAGAAGAAGGTGTTGCGCTTCGACGAGCAGCCCGGCTTCCTCGCCCGCGCCCAGCCCTATCCCGCCCCCGACGCCGACCTGGACAAGAAGATGCAGGACCTCTGGACGGAAATGCTGCAAGCGCAGTGAGGCGAACAACCAGGCCTGCCCTCGCCCGATCTCCGGGCGAGGTAGATGTCGGACAGGTGGCAGGCCTGCGATCGTAAGCACTGAGAAACCATATCCCGGCATAGTCGGAAGATTGCCCACGAGACATCACCGGTGGCGGCAGTAGGCAAGGACGGTCGCATCATCCCCTGGGCGCTGGTCACACCCGCGCTCGCCTTCACGCTCGTCTTCTTCGTCCTGCCTTTCGTGGCTATGGTGGCCGTCAGCCTGACGACCGTGCAGGGCGGCGGGCCGACGTTCGACGGCTACGCCCAGTTCTTCCAGAACCCGTCCTATCGCCAGGCGCTGGTAAATTCGCTGCAGGTGACGGCCATCGTCACGGCGGTGTCGATCCTGCTCGCCTACCCGTTCGCCTGGATTCTGGCCGAGATGGTGCCGCCGCAATGGCAGCGGCTCGCGCTGATGCTGGCCGTGCTGCCCTTCTGGACGTCCTATGTCGTGCGTTCCTATTCATGGCTGCTGGTGCTGTCGCAGAACGGCGTCGTCAACCAGGCGCTCACCGGCTCCGGCCTGCTTGCCGAACCGCTGCCGATGGCCAACACCCGCTTCGCCACGGTCACCGGCTTCGTGCATTTCTTCGTCATGCTGCTGACGCTGACCATCTTCGCCAATCTGAAGCAGCTCAGCCCCAGCTACCGGAAGGCCGCCGCCGACCTCGGCGCGGGGCCGATCCGCACGTTCCTGTACGTCATCTTGCCGCTGACGTTGCCCGGCATCATGGTCGGCGCGTTCCTGACATTCGTGCTGGCAATCGGCGACTACATCACGCCGCAGATTCTCGGCGGCAACAACGAACTGCTGATGCCCCAGCTCATCATGATGCAGATCGGCCGGCGCGGCGACTTTCCGCTCGCCTCGTCACTGGCGATCATCCTGATGGTGGTGGTGACGATCGCCTATCTCGCCTGTGCGCGCTGGCTGAAGATCGAGCGGGCCTGAACGATGCGCGCCACCCTCCGCATCGTTTCCATCCTCTACGCCGGCGCGATCTACGCCTTCATCTTCCTGCCGGTGGTCGTGCTGGTGCTGTTTTCCCTGCAGGCGACCTCGTTCCCGATACCGCCCTTCACCGGCCCGTCGCTGCGCTGGTACGGCGCGGTGCTCGCCGATGCGCGGTTGACCTCTGCGCTGGTCAATTCGCTGGTCGTGGCTGTTCTGTCCTCGCTGGCCGCGACTGTGCTGGGGTTCCTGGCCGCGTGGGGCTTCGCACGCTTCCATCTGCCAGGCTCCGCCTTCCTGCGCGGTTTGATCACGCTGCCGCTCACGGTCAGCTACCTGATCATCGGCATGGGCCTGCTGGTGATGTTCAACTGGGCCGGCGTGCCGAAATCGCTGCTCGCCGCGGGCATCGGCCATGTGGTGATCAACCTGCCGCTCTGCTTCGCCATCATCTACAGCCAGATGGGCGACCATCAGGTCAACATCGAGCGGGCCGCGCGCGATCTCGGCGCGGGCGAAGGCACGGTTCTGGTCCTGATCACCGTTCCGGTCATGGCCCCGGCGCTTTTCGCCGCCTTCTTCCTGTCGATGACCTTCTCCTGGGACGAATTCGTGATCGCCTTCCTGCTGACGCGCTTCGACACCACGCTGCCGGTGGAAATCTGGAACCTGCTGCGCTCGGGCCTAAACCCCAAGACCAACGCGGTCGGCTCGCTGGTCTTCGCGTTTTCGATCGCCATGGTGCTGCTGTTCGAACTCGTCGCTTTCCGCAGGCGCCGCGCATGAGCCCCCTGGTCGACATTCGCAACGTCTCGCATGCCTTCGGCAGCGCGAAAGTGTTGAAGGACGTGTCGCTGGCGATCACGCAGGGAAGCTACACCGTGCTTCTCGGCCCGTCGGGCTCTGGCAAGACGACCCTGCTCTCCATCCTCGGCGGCTTCCTGAAGCCTGATGCCGGTCAGGTTTTCATCCGCGGCGAGGACTGCACGACGATGCCGCCGGCTCGGCGGCCGACCACGACCGTATTCCAGGACTATGCGCTGTTCCCGCATATGAGCATCGGCAAGAACGTCGCCTTCGGGCTGCGCATGCAGGGCGTCGATACGGCGACCCGCACTACGCGCGCGCGCGACGCCCTGGCGCTTGTCGGCCTGGCCGAGGCTTTCG
>JAEUMA010000201.1 GCA_016793565.1 Rhizobiaceae bacterium | reverse complement strand
TCGATCCCGGCCCGCCCCACGCCTCCGTCGGCACGGTGCTGGTGGAGATGTTCCAGGACGGCGCCGGCCGCTTCGCAGGCGCCGGACGGTCCAACCAGCTGCGCCTGCCCTGCTCCGAGGCCGCCTTCCTGCGCGTGGCCTATGCGCGATGAAGACGTCGGCCGCGCGCATCCACTGGGTATCGCCGCTGCCGCCGCAGCAGACGGACATCGCCCATTACACCAGGCGGATCCTGCCTGAGCTGTGCAGCCGCGCCGATGTGGTCCTGTGGACGGACGCCGACCACTGGGACAAGGAGCTGGAAAGCTTCGCCCCGGTTCGCCGCTTCCAGCCGGAAGCTGCCGTGCCGATGGACATGCGCTCGCTGCCGCGCAACGAAGGCGGCGAGGCGATCTTCTTCCATGTCGGCAATTCCTGGGTCTTCCATTCCGGCATCGTGACGATGGCGCGGCGCATGCCGGGCACGATCGTGCTGCACGATCTCGCCATCCAGGAGCTGCTGCGCGACATGGTCTTCAACGAGCTGCTGGGCGCGGCCGACTACCATGCCGAGATGATCCGCTGGCACGGTGCCGCCGGCGCCGAAGATGCGCGGCGCGTATTCGCCCACGGGCCGGTGGCGACCGACATCCTTGAGAACAGGCCCCTGTTCGAAGCGACGATGCGGCACGCCGTTTCGGTGCTGTGCCATACCGGCCCCGCCTTCGACGCGGTAGCGGCGCGAAAATTCGTACCGGCCTATCATCTCGAACTGCCCTTCGGCATCGGCCCGGACGTGTCCTCCGCGCGCGCCCATGACGGAGCGCTCAAATTGGTCCAGTTCGGCCATATCGGCCGCAACAGACGGCTGGAGCAGGTGCTCGAGATCCTGTCTCCCCTGGCTGCCGAGATCGACTTCGTCTTCGATATCTACGGCAAGGTCTGGGACGACGCCTTCGTCCTGCGCAAGATCGAGGGGCTCGGCCTGGCCGGCCGTGTCCGCATCCACGGCTTCGTCGACGAGCCCGTCCTGGATGCCGCCCTGCGCGAGGCGCATCTGGTTTTCAACCTGCGCTATCCCACCATGGGCGAGGCTTCCGGCAGCCAGCTCCGCATCTGGAACGCGGCCGCCCTGGCGGCGGTGACGGATCTGGGCTGGTACGCCTCGCTGCCGGCCGACACCGTCGCCCGTATCCCGCTCGACAACGAAGCCGCCGCGCTGGCCGAACTGCTCCGCAAGATCAAGGCCGACCGCCGCTTCGGCGAGACGATCGGCGCGGCCGGCCGCAAACGGCTGGTCGACCACCATGGCCCCGACCTCTATGCCGAGGGCATCGTGGCGATCGCCGGCCGCTATGCCGAGGACGCCCGGCTGGCGCTTCTGTCGCAATCGGCGCGCATGCTGCTCGAGCGGGGTCCCGCTCCCGCTTCGATCGGCCAGGCCCTTTGCCGGCAGCGACTATCCGAAACCCTCGCTTTGTAAGTCATGGCTATCAAAGGGCAGTCCAGCTCCCCTGCCCCCCTGCGGATCGGCGTCGACGCCCGGACGCTGGTCGTCCGGAAAACCGGCATCGGCCGCTATGTGCACGAGGCGGGCAAGGCCCTGATCGCAGCCGGCCACGATCTCGTCTTCTACTGGCCCGAACGGGTGCCGGTGCCGGACGGGCTGGAGGCGGCGGCGCATCGCCACGGCGCCTTCCCGGGGAGCCTGGGGCGGATCCTCTGGTCGATGAGCGCCCTGCCCCGCCAGGCGGCGTGCGACGGGCTGGACGTCTTCTGGGGGCCGGCGCACCGCCTTCCCGTCGGGCTGCCCGACGCCTTGCCGGCCGTGCTGACCGTGCATGACCTGGTCTGGGCGGTTCATCCGCAGACCATGCGCCGGCGCGGCCTTCTGGCGGAACGGCTGCTGATGCCGCCCGCCCTGCGGCGGGCAGACCGCATCGTCGCCGTCTCCGATGCAACCAAAAACGAGATCGCCGGCCGCTTTCCGCAGGCCGCGCAGAAGACCATCACCATCCATCCCGGAACGACGGCGCTGCCCACGGGAGCGGGTTCCGCAGGCAAGGTGCCGGACCGACCCTACGCCCTGTTCGTCGGCACGATCGAGCCGCGGAAGAATCTCGCCGGGCTGCTGCGAGCACTGGCGCTTCTGAGACGGGATAAAAACTTCGACGGCCGCCTGCTGATCGTCGGCGGAACCGGCTGGCGGCAGGGCCACATCGGTGAGGAAGTCGAGCGGCTGAAGCTCGACGCGACGGTTTCCTTTGCCGGCTATGTAAGCGACGAGGAGCTCGCCGGCCTCTATGCCGGCGCCCGTTTCCTGGCCATGCCCTCGCTCTACGAGGGCTTCGGCTTTCCGATCATCGAGGCCAACCGGTGCGGGCTCGCAGTACTGACCTCGAATGTCTCCTCCATGCCGGAAGTGGCCGGTGCGACCGCCCACCTCGTCGACCCGCTGGACGAGCGGTCGATCGCCGACGGCTTCTGGCGGCTGTGGACGGACGACGCCTATCGCGCCCGCTTGGCGGCCGTGGCGCCAGCCAATGTCGAGCGCTTTCGCTGGACCGACAGCGCGGCGCAGCTCGCCGGCGTTTTCTCCGCCCTCAAGGCGTGACGAGGTCGGGCATCCAGTCCCTGGTGGTCAAATCGAGCACGCAGAGCGGCCCTACCCCGTGCTCGCGCGCGAAGGCGTGCACCCGCTCGATATAGTCATCCGACGACGGCTTCTTCAGGAACCATCCCCGCGGCAGAAAGCTGGCATGGCCGTTGAGGGTAGGAAGGTGGACGGCCGCCGCCACCAGCATGGCGGGCATGTCCGCCGCCATCCATTGCGCCGTCGGTTCGTCATGCACGACGCCCGGCCAGAACGGCGAGCTTTCGGGCAGGTGCACGGCATAGAAGGCCTCGCAGCCGGCCGGCGGCGATCCGACTTCGGCCAAAAAGGCCTCTACCGTGCCGCGCTGCATGCGCTTCAGGTCGACATTCGACGTCTGCTCGACCAGGATAGCCGCGGCGATGAGGACGGCCAGAAACCGCCGCCGGCGTGCCACGTCGTGCTGCAGCCAAAGCGCCAGCCCGACCGATGCCGGAATCAGCAGGACCAGATTGAAACGCGGGATGACGCGCAGTCCGGAAGCGCCCGGAATGATCTTTGCCACGACCAGCCAGGGCGACCAGCCGCCGACCTGAAAGTCGACGAAATAGAAGAAAAATGCGCCGGCCAGGCCCGCGCCGATGGCCGCTCGGGCCCCCGGCGACAGCTCCGCCGCCCAGCGCTGGAAACGCAGCGCCGCGATCGCCAGGCAGATCATCAGGATCGGCGTGAACATGCTCGAGGCGGGTTCGAGCCGTACGTTGGTGAACAGCGACTCTCCGCCCGACAGCAACCCGTAGAGCGGATCGAGCGTCCGGCTCCAGACGACGTTGTGGCTGCCCAGATTCACGAGATCCTGGGGAAAGCGCGGAATGTATTCCAGCGTGACGCCGGCGTCGTGGCCGCCGGTCTCGCGCAATTTCGGGGCGTAGACCTTCAGAAAGCCGGCGATGAAGGGAAGCGAGACAGCAGCGCCGGCAGCGGTGGCGGCGAGCATGCGCGGCTGCCGGATAGCGCGCAGATAGGGCATGGCAACCGGCCGCCAGACCAGCAGGATCACGATCGCGCCGAACAGCATCAGCACCGCCGTGAACCAGACGGTATAGAAGCCGCTGAGGATCCAGCAGCCGGTGAGCACGCTGAGCCCGGCCAGGCAGGCAAAGGCCTTCCCTGCCCGCCCGTCCTTCACGGCCTCCAGGAACAGTCCTGCGAGCACCAGCGCCCAGGGCGTCAGCCCGACCAGGGTCAACTGGCTGTGTAGCAGCGAAAGTGCGTTGACGGAGGCCAGGGTGAACAGGATAGCGGCGAAGGCCGCGGCCGGGACGGACCCGCCGAAGCAGCGCCGCACCAGCACCCAGAGGCCGAGGAAGCCCGCGATTCGGAAGACGAAATGGGTGAATTCCTGCGCCAGCATGGGATCGATGCCGATCCCCCGCCACGCCGTGAAGACGATACCGAAGAGCAGGTAGCCGTCATTGTAGCCCAGCGTGTCTGGCACCGGGTAGAAGAAGTTGGGAGCGTTCCAGGGCGCCGTGCCGGCGCCGGTCAGCACATTGTGCCAATGTTCCAGCAGGGCGAGCTGCAGCGCTCCGTCGAGATCGTCGGCCGACACATGGGTGAAGCCGGTCGACGCCAGGCTGCGCGTGAGGAAAGCGACCGATGCCAGCGCCAGCACAAGCGCCAGTGCCCCCTCCCCGATTGTGCGGGCAAAACGGTGGCGGCCGGCGCCCGCAATGCTGTCCACGTCGTTATCTTTTCCGGTCATCGCTTTTCGTAGCCACATGGATCCGGCCGGTCTATGGCTTGGACGCCGTCTTCGCGGAAGCGGCCCGGCTATCGCAACGAGGATTCTCCCGAATGGTTTCACCGCAACGGCTGGAGCAGGCGCGAGCCTTGGTCGCAGGACTTTGCCGTCCGGCGGCGGGTTTCGGCTTCTGTCTGTTCTTCTCGGTCAGCGATGGTGGGCAGCGCGCGCGCGTCGTCCATGCGGTGGCGGCCGATTTCGACGATGCCTGGCGGCTGGCCTCGGATGCCCTGCACCTGGAAATGACGCGGCATGCCCTGGCCGGCCGCTGGCTGCGGATCGACTGGATCGACAGGTTGGAGGCGGTTTCGGACGCACAGCTCAACGAACGCCTCGCAGGCACGCCACGCGGCCGTTTTCGTCAGGGCCTCTGCTTCGACGCCAAGTTGCAGCGGCCGCTGCTCGAGCAGGAACTCAACGCCAACGCCATTCTTCAGGATGGCCTGTCGCGCACCTCCCATGCGCTCCTCAATACCGAGAACCTTGCCGTCTACGCGGCCGACCGCTTCGGCAGCGAAATCGAGAGCACGGCTGGAACGGTCCTGGTGTTCGGCACGCACGGGATCTTCTCGGATGAGACGGGACTGCACAGGCTTGCCTCCAACGGGCCAGGACTAGGCCTGCGGGATGTAGGGCACCCTACCCCGGCCCTGATCGAAACCCTCGTCGGGCAGGCCGCCGGCTTTCTAGCCAGGCAGGTCGACGCCGATGGCCGCTTCGTCTACGGCTACTATCCCTGCTTCGACCGCCCGATCCCGACCTACAACATGGTTCGCCATGTGGGCACCATTTACGCCATGATCGAGGCCTGGAGAGAGGCCCCGGATCCGGGCCTGAAAGCCGCCATCGACCGCGCCCTGAAATTCGTGATCCGCGATCGCGTAGCCGTCATGGAAGATAGCGCGGGTGAGGAATTCGCCATGCTGGTCGATGGCGGACGGGAGGTGAAACTGGGCGGAAACGCGGTCCTCGTCCTGGCCCTGACGGAGTATGCCCGGGTCTTCGACGCCGGCTACGTGCTGACGATGGCGCGCCGGCTGGCGCGCGGCATCGAGCGGATGCAGGATGCCGCGACCGGTAGGTTCGTCCATGTGTTGGAGTTTCCCGACCTGTCGATCAAGGAAGAGAACCGGATCGTCTATTATGACGGCGAAGCCGCCTTCGCGCTGGTGCGCCTTTACGGGGCGACCGGCGAGGAGCGATGGCTGGCGATGGCAGAGCGCGCGGCAGCGCATTTCACGGCGGCGGAATACTGGCGCTTCCGGGACCACTGGATCGCCTATTTCACCGGCGAGATCTCGCTATACCGACAGCGGGACGAGTATTTCCTGCTCGGGATCAGGAACTTCGAAGCCTTTCTGGAGCGGGATCTCGCGTCGCGGACGATGCGGCCCACCTTTCTGGAACTGATGGCGGCCGCCGATGGGATGCTGGACAGGCTGGAAGGTTCTGCAAGCGCTCACCTTGGCGAGGCGGTCGACAGGGCCGCGTTTCGGCGTGCTCTCAACGTTTGCGGCGCGCGCCTGCTGGACAGCTATTTCTGGCCGGAGATCGCCATGTATTTTCGCAAACCGGACCGGATACTGGGATCATTCTTCGCGCGCGACGATTCCTTTCGCGTCCGCATAGACGACGTTCAGCACAGCATTTCCGGCCTGATCGCCTATAGTAGGATCATTTCCGGCTCAGCCCCCGCTGCTTCTCCCGATAGAGCTCCCACGCCTTCTCGATAAGCACGCCCTGCTGGACGCCCTGGCGGCGGGCCTCGGCCGAGATCTGTTCGGCCACTTCCGGCATCACCTTGGCATGAACCTGGCCTGTTCGGGGGCTTTTCGGCCGCCCTCTCCTGCCCTGGGGTTCCCGCGGAACGAACCCGCGAGCCTCGGCTACTTTGTCCGTCTTGGCGACGCTGGTCTCCGAACCCGGCTTGGCGCGCCTCTTCAGCGACGCGAGATCGATCGAAAAATCGTTCATTGAAGTGCTCCGCGTAACTCGCCGTAGACGGCAGCGGCAAAAGCGGCCGCGTTCTCGATGGCGCCTTGCATGTTTCCCTGTTCGGGGATGCTGCGCAGATTGCCCCCGAATTCGAACAGGGCGGAAAACGCGGCCCGTTCCATCAGCGGCGGCTCGATGATGCTGACGCCTTGGCGCCGCAGGGACGCCTCGATGCCGTTCTGCTGCTTGGAGCGGATCGCACGCGTCATCGTGAAGACGACTGCGTGAGCGATGTTGCGGCCCAGCGCTTCTTCCTCCTCGGCGATCAGCGCGATCGAGCGGACGCCGATGGTGGCGTCGAGGACGGTCGCACGCATGGGGATCAGGACAAGATCGGCCTGCGAGATCGCACGCGAGACCATGCGCGAGGCGATGCCTTCCAGATCGACGATGACGATGCGGCCGTCGGCGTCATGTTCCTTGATCACTCGCACCACCGCTGATTCGGTGATGTCCGATACGACGCCGATGCGTTCGGGCAAGGGTGCTTTCGCCGCCCACAGGCTGAGCGATCGGTTGGGGTCGCAATCGAGCAGGGTCACGTCCGCGCCGGCATAGGCCAGTTCGGTGCCGAGCACGACTGTCGTCGTCGATTTGCCTGCGCCTCCTTTCGAGGAGGCGACAACGATCACGGGCATTTTTGGCTTACCGGATTGGTCGAGTTATCCCATTAACCGAACTACCCGGTTTTCGTAAATACCAGGTTAAGGACCATATCTGGTATTTCCATTTACCCGGTAAGGCACATTACCCGGTAAATGCAGACCCGTTGCCTTCGCCAAGCACGCGAAGGTCGGTAGAATTGGACTCAGCCAGGAGATTCCGGCTGGCGGGCGGACTCACGCTGGGTGATCAGCAAAGCGAGGCGCGCAAGGCTTTCCGCAAGCGCGGTATGACCGAGCACCTCGAATGGGAGTTCCTCCCGGCTTAGTCCGTTTTTCCAGCCCTCGCGTTCGGTGCCGCGTCTTTCCTGCTCGCAGGACCAGTCATCGGGGAGGGGAGGGGAGGGTCTGTTCGCCTGTCGGGGCAGGTTCAGGCGGTAGGCGTTCGCCGTCTGCATGACCTGCGGACCCCGTCCGGAACCTTCGCATGAGACGTAGCGCCGGATCCAGTCGATGAAGCCGTGTGCTCTGAGGTTGCGCAGCGCCCGCACGATGGCGTCGCGCGAACGCTTCAGGAGCCGCATCAGCGTCACCAGGGAGGGTTCCAGCCGTCCGCTTCTGTGATGGACCAGGTTGACCATCAGCTCGAGGACTTCGAGGGCGACGTGGCCGAGCGGACCGTTGCGTTCGCCACCGCCGCGGCGGGTGAGTTCGTAGCGCTTGGCCGCCAGTAGAATCCGTCGCGTCTGCGTTCGTGTCGTGGGTCGCCAGAAGGATCGTTCCGCGTGGCCAGCTGGCAGGCTTCCGCGGCGTATCGGGGCAATAAAATCCCTGCGTCGGGCAGCAATCAGCCCGACGGCATCAGAGCCGTTCATTGTCGTCCTCCGTGAGGGCTCACCGGCGGACAAAAGCAAACCCGGCCGCAAAATCGCTCTTGCGGGATCAGGATCGCTTGACTAGATTGGGGAAGGCTTCTCTCATCCAGGCTGGCTTGCCAGCCCCTAAAGCCCCAAAACTAGCCAATTATCTGCCTTTTAAAGAGACCCCGCCGCGGCTAACGGCGGGGTCTCTTGATTCAAGCCCTTTGTTGCTGCTCGATATAGAACCTCAATGCTTCTTCGATGATCGGGGTGCGCGAGGCCACGCCTCGCTCAACCTTCATCTGGTCGACCGCAGCGATCAGATCTCCGGGCAGGTCCGTGCTGACCAGAATGCGTCCGTCGGCACGGCGGCGCTGTCTGAACAGGGCCACACGCTTGCTGGAAGTGGGTCTTTCGCGGGTCATGGTTTCATGCAGCGTGACTCGCAGCGATTCTGCAAGCCCTTCCGCCGGCTTTTTTTGCGAAAACCCACGTCAACCGCGTTTCTGGGCCAGAAAAAGATGCGAGCGGAAGCGTTCGTCGTCGCCGGCCGCGTCGTCTTCCTGGACTTCCACGGGTACCACCCCGCTGTCGTCGAGGATGGCGAAGACCGTCGCCTGCGGCAGGACATGCATCTCCATGCCGCCTTGCCGCGCCAGGTCCGATGCGACGTCGTAGGCATAGTCGCGGGCGTAGGTGACCACCTGGAAGAGAGCGATGCCGCCCGGGGCCAGCCGGGAGAGGGCGGTGCGCAGGATGGCTGCCTGCACCGGCGGCGGATTGTGCTGCAGGACGATCCGCGAATAGAGGAAGTCTACTTGCGGCAAGGTCTCGTAATCTTCGATCCTTGCCATGTGGCGCAACGCGACATTGCGGAAGCCGGCCCGCTTGAGTTCCTGGTCGGCGACGGCAAGATGCGCCGAGGAGATGTCGACGCCCACGACCTTGCCGAAGCGCCGAGCCAGGGCCCGGGTCGCGCGCCCTACGCCACAGCCGATTTCGAGGCAGGTCGCCTGGGCAGGCGTTTTTGCTTTCGCGGGCGAAGATCCGCCGGCGAACCGTTCGAGAGCGGCATCGACCAGCCGGCCGTCGATCTCGGCGCTGTTTTCGAAGACGGCGCGGTTTTCCTCCAGCGCCTCCGGCCGGAACTGGTCGAAGGTCAGGACGGACCAATGCGGAACGCTCTGCCCCATCTCGGTCCAGGACTTGGCGACCCGCGCCCATAGGGTGGCGCCAGCCTCGCCCTGCGCCTCCACCTCGACCCTTGCTGCCGGTGGGAGCGCGTCACGGTCGGAATTCAGCTTCAGCTCGGCGTCCCCGAGCTGGTCGTAAAGCGCTGCGAACTCCGGGCTGGAAAGCAGGGTCTTGCGCAGAACGGCCTCGTCCGGGTGGCTGCGATGATAGGCGACCACCTCCGGGCTTTCCGGGTCGCGGCCCAGGATGAGCCGGTAGGCGTTGACGACGGCAGTTTCGCTCAGCATATCCAAATCTTCCACTGTTGCAGAATGGCATCACAGGCCTTCCGACACTCGTTTAGGCATGGGAGAAGAGCAATTTCGGAGTGCCGTCAACGGCTTCGGCTATTGACGAGCCTTTCGCTTCATGATGTCCGCAAGTTTGGCTAGGCGGTTTCCTTCCTCTGAACATCGGAGGAGGGGGGCTTGCTTTGGTATAGCGAAGTTCATAGTATCGACAGGCTTTAATGGGCCGCGGTTTTTGCGCATGCAAGGGCTGGCGGCGGAACGAGGAAGAGAGACATGGCCCTGGACCCGATTGTGGTAGCCGACACATTGCAGTCCATCTGGCGGCTTGAGCCGACGGATGCGCAGGTATCCT
>JAEUMA010000545.1 GCA_016793565.1 Rhizobiaceae bacterium | reverse complement strand
GGCTAGGCGAATATGAGCGGACGGTGACGACGGTGCTCAACGCCTATGTCGGGCCGCTGATGCACGACTATATCGGCGCGATCGTCGACGGCGCCGCCGCAAATGGATTTGCCGGCGACGTGCTTTTCGCCCATTCGGACGGCGGGCTGGTGACGGCCGATTTCGCACGGCGCCATCCGATCATCACCTTGCAGTCAGGCCCCGTCGGTGGCGTCGTCGCCAGTGCCAATGTGGGCCTCGCTGGCGACATGCCCAACATCATCGCCACTGACATGGGTGGCACCACGCTCGATGTCAGCGTCATCCACAACGGACGTCCGAGTGTGGCCGATCTGGCGAGCGTGGAACAGCATGCGTTCCACCTGCGCAAGGTCGATGTCGAGTCGGTCGGCGCCGGCGGCGGCAGCATCGCCTGGATTGACGGGGAATCGAACACGCTGCGTGTCGGGCCGCATTCCGCCGGGGCGGTGCCGGGGCCGGCTTGTTACGGACGCGGCGGCCGCGAGGCGACGGTTACCGACGCCGACGTGGTTCTCGGCATCATCGATCCCCAGGGAACCCTTGGCGCCGATCTGAAGATCGACGGAAAGGCCGCGCACGCCGCCGTCGGCGAACTGGCGAAGCGTCTCGGCATGACGGTCGAGGAATGTGCCGCCGGCATCGTCGAGATCGTCGATTCGAAGATGGAGGATCTCGTCCGCCGGGTGACGCTGCAGCGAGGGCACGATCCGCGCGACTTCCAGCTCTGGGCCTATGGCGGCCATGCCGGCGCGCATGCCACGCTCTACGCCCGCGATCTGGGCGTCCAGACCGTGGTGGTGCCGATGGGCAATCTGGCGTCGGTGTTCTCCGCCTTCGGCATCGGCACGGCAGACATCGTGCGCACCCGCGAGGCGAGCCGGCACCTACGCACCCCGTTCGACCAGCCTGCGATCGACACGCTCAATTCGACCTTCGCCGAACTGCAAGCTGCCGCCGTGCAGGACTGCGTAGCCATGGGCGCGCGACCGGAGAACGTGAAGGTCGAGCGCACGGCCAACCTCAAATATGCACTCCAGGTGTTCGAGGTGGAAACACCCGTGCCGGACGGTAAGCTGGACGAAGCTGGCATCGCACGACTAATCGCCAATTTCGATGCCGCCTATGAGCAGCGTTACGGCAAGGGCTCGCGCTATGCCGAGGCCGGCTATGCGCTCACGGAAGTGCGCGTGCGCGCGTCGGTCGCGTGGGACCGGCCGAAGCTTCCGCGCGAGGCCGCCACCGACAAGCCGCTGACCCAGCGCACCAGTCGGCAGGTCTACTGGCAGGAATACGGAAAAGCCGTAGATACGCCAATCTACACCGGCCAGGCCGTACGGTGCGGACACCGCATCGTCGGCCCGGCCGTGATCGAATACCCGCACACCACAGTCGTGGTGCGCCCGAACCAGACCGCCGCGATCGATCCGATCGGCAACGTCATCATCGACCTTTCGGCGATGGCGATCGGCGGCTTGCGTTCCGCGAAGCAGAAGGTTGCGTCATGAACATTGCGGTAACACAGCCCAGCGAAGCGCGGCGGCGGGCCGCCAGCCTTCTCGACGGCTACATGCCCGGTGACAAGCTGGTAGTCGACCCCAGCGTGTCGTTCCACAGCGAGTACGAGAAGAACCTCGATCCCGTTACCTACGAGGTGCTGCGCTCCAAGTTCTGGAACCTCAACTGGGATCATCAGGAAGCGCTGCGGCGGGCGTCGGGATCGCTGGTCGTGGTCTATGGCTATGACTTCAACACCTCGATTCAGACCGAGGAAGGCGAGGGCGTCGTCTTTGGCCCGGGCAACCTGTTCTTTGCCGGCTGCGCGGACCTTTGCGTGAAGTGGACGCTGGAGCACCGGTCGTCCGGCTCCGGCATCAATCCGGGCGACGTCTTCATCCAGAACGACCCCTGGGTCGGCACCAACCACCAGATGGATACGGCGGTGTTCGCGCCGGTGTTCGTCGACGGCAAGCTGTTCGCCTGGGTCTACAACGTCGTGCACCAGCGTGAGCTGGGCGGCGTCGAGCCTGGCGGCTTCGTTCAGCAGGCGAAGGACGTATACAGCGAGGCTACGTTCATGCCTCCGATCAAGATCGTCGATCGCGGTGAATTGCGCGAAGACGTTCTGGACATGTGGGTGCGGCGGTCGCGCCTGCCCGATCTCATGACGCTCGAAACCAAGGCTCAGCTTGCCGGCGTGCAATTCGCCAAGCGCAGGCTCGAAGAGATGATCGAGCGTTACGGCGCGGCCGTCGTGAAGGGCGCCATGCGCGGCGTGATCGACAACGCCGCCCGCACAGTCGGACGCCGGTTGGAGAAACTGCCGGATGCCACTTGGCGCGACCTGCGCTATGTCGCAGGCTCCAGCCCTGGAGACCGGAACGTCTACCGGCTGGGCCTCTCCTTTGAGAAGCGCGGCGACCGATTGCGCGTCACCAATGAGGGCACCGATCCAAGCGTCGGCTCATTCAACATCACGCGCGGCGTGCTTCGGGCGGTGATCGCCAATGTCTTCATCCCGTTGCTGGCCTACGACCAATTCCTGTGCGGCGGCGGTGTCCTGCGACAAATCGATTTTCTCGTCGAGGGAGGCGACAAGATTACCTCGGCGCGCCACCCTGCCGCGGTGAGCACCTCCATCGGCATGTGTACCGCCGGGGCTCAAGCGCATTATCTGGCTGCCAAGATGCTGTCGGCTGACCCCGAACTCGCCAAACATGTCTTCGCGGCGTCATGCCTGCATACGCTCGTCGTCAATCAGGTGTTCGGCCGCGAGGAAAACGGTACGCCATACGCCAACTTCCCGTTCGATTCGGTGGTCGGCGCCATCGGCGCCTTCACCTTCAGGGACGGCATCGATCATGGCGGCGGCATCCTGTCGACCATGAACCCTGTCGGAAGCTGCGAGGGCTACGAGCGGGAGATTCCGTTCCTCTATCTCTATCGCAAGGAGATGCCTGCTTCCGGCGGCCACGGCCAGTTTCGGGGCGGGTGTACC
>JAEUMA010000509.1 GCA_016793565.1 Rhizobiaceae bacterium | reverse complement strand
CTGCTGTTCATCTGCTGCCATCCCGACCTTCCCGCCACGCAGCAGATCGCGCTCGCCCTGCGTATCGTATCCGGCCTTTCCGTGCGGCAGATCGCGCGCGCCTTCCTGGTCAGCGAGGCGGCCATGGAACAGCGCATCACCCGGGCGAAGGCGAAAATCGGCGGGGCCGGCGTGCCGTTCGAGACGCCCGGGGCCGTGGAGCGCGCGGAACGGCTGGCGGCAGTGGCGGCCATGATCTACCTCGTTTTCAACGAGGGCTACTCCGCCGAAGCCGGCGAGACGGCCGCGCGCGCGCCGCTGTGCGACGAGGCGATACGGCTGGCGCGCCTGCTGCTGCGGCTGTTTCCTGCCGAACCCGAGATCATGGGTCTGGCGGCGCTGCTTTTGCTGCAGAATTCGCGGGCAGCGGCCCGCTTCGACGCAGACGGGCAGGTCGTGTTGCTGGAGGACCAGAATCGCGCGCTCTGGAATGCCAAGATGATAGCCGAAGGCCTGGCGTTGATCGACAAGGCCATGCGGCACCGCAGGCCCGGAGCCTACCAGATCCAGGCAGCTATCGCCGCCCTGCATGCTCGCGCGGCGCGCGCGCCGGATACGGACTGGGCAGGCATCGACCTGCTCTATGCCGCGTTGGAGCGCATGAACCCGTCGCCGGTGGTCACGCTGAACCGCGCCGTCGCGATATCCAAGGTGCGGGGGCCGGAAGCCGCGTTGGAGGTTGTCGAGACGCTGGCGTCCAAACTGTCCGGCTATTTCCACTTTCACGGCCTCCGCGGCGCGCTGTTGATGCAACTCGGCCGCGACCGGGAAGCGCGCACGGCGTTCGGGCAGGCCATCGGCCTCGCCAACACGGCAGCCGAAGCCGCCCATATCCGCATGCACCTCGACCGGCTGGAACGCGAGTCGGCCAAGATCAAGGCCGGCCGCGCGTCCTGATGTTTTTTGCCTTGCCATGTCGGATCCGAAGCGGATCGCGCGTCTTAAAGGCATCGAACGAAAACCCCTTCAGGAGACCTGAAATGGCCAACACCCAAGCTGCCGCTGCTGCGGCAAAGCGCGACCTTGTGCTGGAGCTTTTGCTCGATGCGCCGCGTGAGAAGCTCTACCGTTGCTGGACCGAACCTCAACTGCTGATGCAGTTCTTCGCGCCTAAGCCCTGGACGACCGCGCATGCCGAACTCGACGTTCGCGCGGGCGGAACGAGCTATGCGGTCATGCGCAGTCCGGAGGGGCAAGAGTTTCCCAGCCGTGGCGTCTACCTGGAGGTCGTCCCGAACGCGAAGATCGTGTTCACCGACGCGTTCGAGAGCGCCTGGGTGCCTTCGAACAAGCCGTTCTTCGTGGGCACCATCCTGTTCGAGGATGCGGGCGAGGGCAAGACGCGCTACACGGCGATCGCCAGCCACTGGACGGACGAGGATCGCGATGCCCACGAAAAGATGGGTTTTCACCAGGGCTGGGGGCAAGTCGCCGGCCAGCTCGAGGCGCTCGCAAAGACGATCTGAGGCCGGCGCTACTCTTCTGCCTGCGGCCGGCCGACCGTCTGCTCGATCGCGCCGAAGACCGAGTGTCCGGCGCGATCCTTCATCTCGATGCGTACGGTGTCGCCATAGCGCAGGAACGGCGTGGCCGGCGCTCCGTTCAGGATGGTCTCAACCACGCGCATCTCCGCGATGCAGGAATATCCCGCGCCGCCATGCGCGATCGGCTTGCCGGGGCCGCCGTCGAGCTTGTTGGACACGGTGCCGGAGCCTATGATGCTGCCGGCGACGAGCGGCCGCGTCCTGGCCGCATGCGCCACCAGCGCCGGAAAGTCGAACACCATGTCGACGCCGGCATCGGCACGGCCGAACGGCTTGCCGTTGAGGTCGACAGACAGCGGCAAATGCACCTTGCCGCCGTCCCATGCCTCGCCGAGTTCGTCAGGCGTCACCGCGACGGGCGAGAAAGCCGAAGAGGGTTTCGACTGGAAGAAGCCGAAGCCCTTGGCGAGTTCGGGCGCTGTCAGGTTGCGCAGCGATACGTCGTTGACCAGCATCAGCAAGCGGATCGCGTCGCGCGCCTGCTCGGCGGTGGCGCCGGCCGGAACGTCGTCGACCACTACCGCGATTTCGCCCTCCATATCGATGCCCCAGGCCTCGTCGGCCATGGTGATCGGGTCGCGCGGCGCGAGGAAAGAATCGGAGCCGCCCTGGTACATCAGCGGATCGCTCCAGAAACTCGCCGGCATCTCGGAATTGCGCGACTTGCGCACCAGTTCCACGTGGTTGACGTAGGCCGAGCCGTCGGCCCACTGATAGGCGCGCGGGAGCGGCGACAGGGCCGAATGCTCGTGGAAGCGCTCGGTGGGAACCGCGCCGTGCTCCAGGCTTTCGCCAAGCGTGGCCAGATGCGGGGCGATCCGGCGCCAGTCGTCCAGCGCGGCCTGCAGGGTCGGCGCCAGGAATGAGGCGTCCGTGAACCGCGTCAGGTCGCGTGAGACGAGCACCAGGCGGCCGTCACGGGTGCCGTTCCTCAGCGAGGCGAGTTTCATGCGGTTCCTCCCAAAAAGATGCTTGTTGTTCAGAACGCCACAACAAGCCCGTCGCGCGCTACGGTCAAGGGGCCGGACCAGGTGTTGCGCACCGCTTTTTCCCAGTCGGCCGCGCCGATCGCCGGGTCGTCGGCGGGAATCAGGTGATTGAGCACCAGCCGGCGGACGCCGGCCTGCGTGGCAATCCGGCCGGTTTCCTCGGCAAAACTGTGGCTGGCAAGAAGGTGTTCCTTTAGCCGCGCGCCGTTGCCTGTGCGGGCGACGAGGCGGTCGACGCCTTCGGCCAGCATCGCCTCGTGGACGAGGATGTCGGCATCCTTCGCGAAAACCGCCAGCGGCTCGAAGTAGGCGGTATCGCCTGAAAACACGATTGCGCGTCCGGCCATTTCGAATCGCAGGGCAAAGGCATCGGTCACCGGCGGATGCAGCACCCGAAGCGCCGTCGCGGTAAGCCCGCCGTCGGCGAATATTGGTCCTTCGGCAAACTCCTCGACCGCGACCATATCGCGGAGATCGGGCCGGCCCTCGTCGGCGATGCGGGTCTCGATGTCGAATTCCAGCGATTGCAGGAAGCGGTTCCAGAGATGGCCTGTCCCGGCCGGCCCGAGGACGCGCACCTTTTTCGCCAGGCCTGCCGTCCAGGCGGTGTGGAGGAGCGGGCCGAGCTCCACCACATGGTCGGAATGCAGGTGTGTGACGAAGACGAGGTCGAGCGCCTTCAACTCCATGCCGGTCTCGACCAGGCCTCGGGTCACGCCAAGGCCGCAGTCGACGACGACACGCCGACCGCCGAGCTCCAGCAGTGAGGCCGTGGGGGAGGGGCCACCCGGCCGGATCGCCGGACCGCCCTTCGAACCCAGGATCACCAGCCGGTCGTTCAAGACCAATCGCCCTCGATGCTGCCGTCGAAGCGCTTCCTGAGGCCCGCCCAGCAGTCGATGTAGTTGTCCTGCCGCGTTTCCAGCTCGGCGCCGAAGCGCGTCAGCAACTGGGGAAAACGCGTCTCGAACATGAAGGCCATGGTGTTGTCGAGCTTCACCGGCTTCAGCTCGACCTTCGAAGCCTTTTCGAAACCGTCGGCGTCCGGCCCGTGCGCCAGCATCATGTTGTGCAGGCTCATGCCGCCTGGGACAAAACCTTCCTCCTTGGCGTCGTACTTGCCCTGGATCAGGCCCATGAACTCGCTCATGATGTTGCGGTGGTACCAGGGCGGGCGGAAGGTGTTTTCCGCC
>JAEUMA010000423.1 GCA_016793565.1 Rhizobiaceae bacterium | reverse complement strand
TCTGGGCGCGAATGCCGTCGAACGCATAGCGCGCGCTGGCTGGGGATGGGGGCTGCGGCATGAACGACAAGGACAGTTCCTGGCTGAAGGTCTCAGACGCAACGAGGGCGGTGATCCCCGACATCACCGTCGGCATGCATCAACGATGCTAGCCGAAGCGGCGTAGTTTTCAAAGAGAAAGTTTTAAGCTTAAAATTAGCTCCGCTTGCGGCGCCTGCCCTTGGCTCCGCCTAGGTCGGCGGTCAGCTTGCGCGCCTCCGCCACGGTAGCGCCCGCGGCGCCGCCGAGGAACATCGCATCGCTCGCCACGACGAAGAAGCGCGCTCCGCGCTCAGCCCAGCGGCCGACTTCAGCCGATCCGGGGCAGAAGATGCCGGCGACCTTGCCGTGCCTTTGCGCAGCCGCCAGGATGATCTCGATAGCAGCCGCCAGGCGCTCGGCGCCCGCCGGGCCGATGGCGGCGAGCGAGACGGAAAGGTCGCCGGGCCCGACGAAGATGACGTCGACGCCGGGGGTAGCCGCGATGGCGTCCACGTTCGCCAGACCTTCCGCGGTCTCGACCTGAACGGCCACCACGGTTTCGGCATTGGCGCGGCTGAGATACTCCGGAATACGGTAGCCGTAGCCGGCTGCGCGACCGGGTCCCACCCCGCGCTCCCCGACAGGCGGATAGCGCGCTGCCTTGACGGCCAGCGCCGCCTGCGCGGCGGTGGAGACGCGCGGTATCAGCACGCCCTGCGCACCCGCGTCCAGCACGGCAGCCACTGCCTCGGGCGCATGGCCCGGAACCCGCACCATGGCGGGAACGCCGCGAACGTCGGAGGCCCGGACCAGGTTCTCGATCGCGTCACGGGCGATCTGGGCGTGCTCCCAGTCGATGCAGACGAAATCCGGGCCGGCCGACGCCGTCACCTCGACCGCGACGGGATGCGGGATGGAGACGAATGTGCCCAGGACGGAGCCTCCCGCCAGGCAGCGTGCACGAAAGTCGGTCATGCGGGGCCTTCGGATGTTGATGTCGGAGGAAGGCATAGGGCGAAAAAGCCGCCATGCGAAGAGCTGTTTCATACTTGAAATGTTTTCGAAGCGTCGTAGCCTGCCGTCGTTTCGGGAGGACGACGAGATGGTCAAGGTACACCCGCTGCGAGGGTCAAGCCGGCTGAAGCTCGGCGTGTTCTCGGCCAACGCCGATGGCGGCCTCGCCATCACGGACGTGCCCGAGCGCTGGCTGGCCGGCTGGCAGGACAATCTGACCGCCGCGCAGATCGCCGACCGCGCCGGCATCGACTTTTTCCTGCCTATCGCCCGCTGGAAAGGTTTCGGTGGCAAGAACCACGTGCGCGAATGGTCCTTCGAGACATTCACCTGGGCGGCCGGCCTGGCCTCCGCCACCGAGCGGATCGGCCTGTTCATGACCGTGCATGTGCCGCTCGTCCATCCGCTCTACGCCGCCAAGGCGCTGGCCACCGTCGACCATATCAGCCAGGGACGCGCCGGGCTGAACATCGTCTGCGGCTGGAATCCGAAGGAATTCGGAATGTTCGGCACGCCGCTGGTGGAAAAGGGCTACGACCAGGCTGCCGAATGGCTGGAGATCGTCGAACGGCTCTATGCGTCGGACGCGCCCTTCGACCATGACGGCACCTACTACCACCTCAAGGACGCTGTCTCGCGCCCGGCCAGCCTGCAGAAGCCGCGACCGGTGACCATGAACGCCGCCTTCGGCGGTCCGGGTCGCGACTTTGCGGCCGGCAAATGCGACTATCTCTTCACCACCTTCTCGGAGATCGCCGAAGCGGGCCGGCATGTCGCCGATATCGGCGAGCGGGGCGCCGCCAAGGGGCGCGAGGTCGGCGTCTACACCGTCGCCCATGTCGTCTGCCGCCCGACGATGGAGGAAGCGCGCGCCTATTACGACCGCTACGCGGTGGCGATGGCCGACCACGAGGCCGTCGACGTCCACATGGCCGGCAAGAAGGAATTCTCGCGATCGCACGACGCGCATGCCTATGACCGCTACCGGCAACGCTTCGCAGGGGGCGCCGGGACATATCCGCTGGTCGGCACGCCGGAGAGCATCGCCGCGGAGATGGTCGCGATCGCCGACCAAGGCTACGAGGGGATAGCCCTGTCCTTCGTCAACTACACG
>JAEUMA010000336.1 GCA_016793565.1 Rhizobiaceae bacterium | reverse complement strand
GATCACCTCGGTGACGTGGGTGATCCGGTGCGAACCGTCGCGCAGGCGCGCGGCCTGGATGATGACGTCGACCGAGCCGACGATGATGTCGCGCACGGTCTTCTGCGGCAGGGTGTAACCACCCATGGCGATCATGGATTCCATGCGGCTCAGGCATTCGCGCGGGCTGTTGGCGTGGATGGTGCCCATCGAGCCGTCGTGGCCAGTGTTCATCGCCTGCAGCAGGTCGAACACCTCGGGTCCGCGCACCTCGCCGACGATGATGCGTTCGGGTCGCATGCGCAGGCAGTTCTTGACCAGATCGCGCATGGTCACCTCGCCCTCGCCTTCAAGGTTTGGCGGGCGCGTTTCCAGGCGCACCACATGCGGCTGCTGCAGCTGCAGTTCGGCCGAGTCCTCGCAGGTGATGACGCGTTCATCGCGGTCGACATAGTTGGTCAGGCAGTTGAGCAGCGTCGTCTTGCCGGAGCCGGTGCCGCCGGAGATAACGACGTTGCAGCGCACGCGGCCGACGATCTTCAGCACCTCGGCTCCTTCGGGGGAGATCGCGCCGAACCGCACCAGCTGGTCGAGCGTCAGCTTGTCCTTCTTGAACTTGCGGATGGTGAGCGCGGTGCCGTCGATGGCGAGCGGCGGTGCGATCACGTTGACGCGCGAGCCGTCGGGCAGGCGCGCGTCGCAGATCGGCGAACTCTCGTCGACGCGCCGGCCGACCTGGCTGACGATGCGCTGGCAGATGTTGAGAAGCTGCTGGTTGTCGCGGAAACGGATGTTGGTTTGCTCGACCCGGCCGTTGACCTCGATATAGACGTTACGCGAGCCGTTCACCATGATGTCGGCGATGTCGTCGCGCGCCAGCAGCGGCTCCAGCGGGCCGTAGCCGAGAACGTCGTTGCAGATGTCCTCGAGCAGTTCCTCCTGCTCGGCGATCGACATCGCGAAATTCTTGATCGCGATGATGTCGTTGACGATGTCGCGGATTTCTTCGCGCGCGCTCTCGGGATCGAGCTTGGCGAGCTGCGAAAGGTCGATCGTGTCGATCAGGACCGAGAAGACCTGGCTCTTGGTGTCGTAGTAGGCCTCGCTGCGCTCGCGACCGGCGCGGCGCGGCGGCTCCGGCGCCATCGGCGGGGCCTCGACAGGCCGCCGCGCGGCGGGGGGCGTTGCGGCCGCGGGTGCCCGCTCGGCGACGCGCTGCGCCGTTCCGCCGTTGCCGGCGGCCGAGGACGGCGCTTCGGCCGGCCGCGGGGCGGATTCGGGCGACGCGCTCGGGCGGCTGTCCGACCCCGCCCTGCCGCCGTCGCTGCCTCTCTTGCCAAACATGGTCGCCTACCGCCCCGCCTTGCCCGCAGACTTCTTCATCTTGAGCCGCCCGATAATATCCGTAAGACCTTGCTTACGCTTTGACTTCAGTTCGCTGCGGCCAGTCACGACATGGGCGATCTCGGCGATGGTCGCCACGATCGGGCTCTTGGGATCGGTCTCGCCCAGCATGCGTCCGTTGTTGGCGGCGTTGCCGAACAGCAGCGGCTCGAAGGCGATGATGGCCATCGGCGTCAGACCCAGCGGTTCGGCGAAGTCCTTGGCGGATATCTCCGGCCGCTTCGGCATGCCCACCTGATTGAGGATCAGCTTCGGGGGCGGATCGTTGGGGCGCAGCTTCTTCAGCATGTCGACCAGGTTCTTCGCGTTGCGAAGATTGGCGAGTTCCGGCGCCGCGGTGATGACGATGTCGTCCGCCCGCATCAGCGTGTTCTTCGCCCAGCCGCTCCAGATGTGGGGAACATCCAGCACCAGCAAGGGCGCGGTGCGCTGCGCGGTGTCGATGACCTGCGCGAAAGCCTCGGGCTCGAAATCGTAGATGCGCTCCAGCGTGGACGGAGCCGCGAGCAGCGACAGGTTCTCGGCGCATTGCGCGAGCAGGCGGTCGAGATAGACCTCGTCGATGCGCTCGGGCGCGAACACCGCCTCGGCGATGCCCTGCGCGGGGTCCTGGTCGAAGTTGATGTTCGCCGTGCCGAAGGCGAGGTCGAGGTCGGCCACGACCACCTCGGTCTTGAACAGGCTGGACATCGACCAAGCGACATTGTGCGCCAGCGTCGAGGAGCCGACGCCGCCCTTGGCGCCGACGAAGGCGATGGAACGGCCGATCGGCTCGGCCTCGGGGTCGACGAAGATCGTCGACACCACGCCGACGAGGTCGACCATCGAGATCGGCGCGACCATATATTCGGAGACGCCCGAGCGGATCAGCTCGCGATACAGCCCGACATCGTTGTAGTGGCCGATGATCACGACCTTGGTGGTCGGGTCGCAGACTTCCGCCAGCCGCTTCAGCGACGACAGCAGCGGACCCGGCTCCTCGCGCGATTCGAGGACGATCAGATTCGGCGTCGGCGCGCTCTGATAGAACTCGACGGCCGTCTGGATGCCGCCCATGTGCACCTTGAGATGCGCCTTGGCCATGCGGCGGTCCTGGCCGGCCCGCTCGATCGGGTTCGCCACGCCTTCCGTCTCGCAGAAGGCCTGGATGGAGATGCGCGGTATCGGCCGCAGCGCCTGCATGGCGCCCAGATCCTGGTGGCCAGGCTCCAGGCTCGCGCTGGTGGCATCGAAAGCAAGATTGCTCATGACGGCGGACCCTTGCGCCTGGCGTTAGCGATATTCGACTTCCGAGGTCACCAGGAACTCGTTCCAGATGCCGCGGTCGCGATACTGCCGGATGACGACGCTGTTCTTCTCGGCGTCCATCGGGCTTTCCTTGCGCGGCCCGATGAGATCGTTCGGATTGGCGATCTGGGCGGCGAGGTTGTTCTGATAGGAGCAGCCGAAATTGGCGTAGTGCTTGTTCTCGGCGTTCTCGGTCAGGTCGGCGGGCCAGCGCCCGCACTGGTTGGTGTGCGCCGTGATCGCCGCGTACGACATGCGCACCGGCGCCGAGCGCTCGGGCGACCCGGCGTTGTAGGTCGCGATCTGGATGCGGTTGCCGGGCACGCCCTGGCGCTTGGCGTAGCGGGCGAATTCCTCCGCCAGCCTGGCCGCGGACGTATCGTTGGCGGCGCCGACGGGAACCATGATGGTCAGCGGCTGCGCGGCGGCGATGTCGTAATTGGACAGGAAGCCCTCGATCAGCACGCGCTGGTCGTTGGTCATGTTG
>JAEUMA010000311.1 GCA_016793565.1 Rhizobiaceae bacterium | reverse complement strand
ATCGACGCGCGCCACGCCCAGCCCGGGATAGAGTGTGGTGAACGGATAGTCGGCGATCTTCGGCCGCGCGGCCGTCACCGTCGCCAGAAAGGTTGACTTGCCGGCATTGGGCAGCCCCACCAGCCCGGCATCGGCGATCAGCTTCAGCCTCAGCCAGATCGTCAGTTCCTCGCCCGGCAGGCCGGGATTGGCGCGGCGCGGCGCCTGGTTGGTCGACGTCTTGAAATGCTGGTTGCCGAAGCCGCCATTGCCGCCGGCGGCGAGCCGGAAGCGCTGCCCGACCGTGACGAGGTCGCAGATCAGCGTCTCGTTGTCCTCGGCGTAGACCTGGGTTCCGGCCGGCACTTTCAGCGTGACGTCGGCTCCCTTGGCGCCGGTGCGGTTGCGGCCCATGCCGTGAACGCCGGTCTTGGCCTTGAAATGCTGCTGGTAGCGGTAGTCAATCAGCGTATTGAGGCCGTCCACCGCCTCGACCCAAACGTCGCCGCCACGACCGCCGTCGCCGCCGTCCGGGCCGCCGAACTCGATGAACTTCTCGCGCCGGAACGACACCGAGCCGGAGCCCCCGTCGCCGGAGCGGATATAGACTTTGGCCTGGTCCAGGAACTTCATGGGCTCAATATGCCGTCAACGCTTGTGGCGGATGCTCTAGCGCAACGGGTAACCGAGCGCGAGAGCGGATTTCGGGCAGGGGGTCAGCTCCGTCCCCAGCTGCGCAGGCTGATCCAGGTCTTGCGGTCGAGCCGGTAGCGCTCCACGGCCACGTTGCCGGCCGCCAGCGAATTCAGCAGGCCCTGGCCCGCATACTGGAAGCCGCACTTCTGGATCACCCGGCGCGAGGCCGGATTGACCACCCGGCAGGACGCCAGAAGGGCGCCGACGCTGCTCGCACGAAAGGCGAGGTCGACCAGCGCGTGGGCGGCCTCGGTGGCGAAGCCGCACTTCCAGTAGGGCTCGCCGATCCAGTAGCCGATCTCCAGCCCGCGCTCGGTGCGGTGCAGGCCGGCGCAGCCGATGAAACCGCCGCTTTCGGCCAGCGTCAGAGCATACACCACCTCGCCGGCGCGATCATCGCGGGTATGCATCAGGAATGCACGCCCTTCCTTCTCGCCGTAGGGATGCGGCATGCGGGCCAGCATGTCGGCGATACGGCGGTTGTTGGCGAGCGCTACGAGGTCCGGCAGGTCGTCGTCATGCGGCGGGCGCATCACCAGCCGCTCGGTGACGAGGATAGGGCAATCTATCGGGGTACTGACGGCTTCGGCGTCATCCCACTCGGCAACCATGTCGACGTCCTCCAGAAACGGAAAGGGGAGATGGAAACCCATCTCCCCTGATCCTCTTCTGGCTGGGCCAGACACCGGTTCCCGAGATGGGCGCCGGTGTTGTGGTGCGGTACCGGCTACTCCGCTGCGTCAACCACCGGGTTGACGGATACATAGGCTCGGCCATTGGCTTTTTGCCGGAACGAAACCGTGCCGGCCGTAAGCGCGAAAAGCGTATGGTCGGTGCCCATGCCGACATTGACGCCGGGGTGCCACTGGGTGCCGCGCTGACGAATGAGAATGTTGCCGGCAAGAACCGTCTCGCCGCCGAACTTCTTCACGCCGAGGCGCTTGGAGTGCGAATCGCGACCGTTGCGCGAAGAGCCGCCTGCTTTCTTGTGTGCCATCGGAAAACTCCTTTAGGTTCTTCGCGTCTGTTATTCGCCGTCGGCAGCCGCGGCGGCCTGGTCGACCTTCGCGCGCGGCGGCTTGCCGGCCAGCAGTTCCTTGGCCTGCTCGACCCACTCCTCGCGCTCGATGCGGCCGCCGAGCTTGAGGTCGGCGTCGAGGCGGGCGATCTCGTCGGCCGAAAGCGCAGCGATCTCCTTGAGCGTGGTGATGCCGGCGGCCTGCAGCTTCTTCTTGAGCGTGGGGCCGACACCGCCGATCAGGGTGATGTCGTCTGCGGCGCCGGCCGCAGCCGGGGCAGCTTCCGCCTTGGCCTCGGGCTTCGCGGCCGGCTTGCCTTCGGCCTTCTTCGACGGCTTGGCGCCACCGACGAGGATCTCCGAGATGCGGACGGTGGTCAGCAGCTGGCGGTGGCCGATCTTGCGGCGCGAGTTCTGGCGGCGACGCTTCTTGAAGGCGATGACGGTGCGCGCCTTGCCCTGCTCCACGACTTCCGCGGCGACGGAAGCGCCGGAGACGAAGGGTGCGCCGATGGTGACGCTGTCGCCCTCGCCATGGGCGAGCACGTGGCCGATTTCGATGATGTCACCGACATTGCCCTCGACCTTCTCGATCTTGAGCACGTCGTTGGCGGCGACGCGGTACTGCTTGCCGCCGGTCTTGATGACTGCGAACATTTTTTGCCTTTCGCTGTTCGGTCGGCCTTGTTGCCTCGGCTGAGCGGGGCGGCCGTCTTTTTGTCAGTCGGGTTTCGGTTCAAACACAATCGGCGCGGATTCTGATCCACGCCGGATGCGGCTGCCTATAGGAAGCACCCAGGCGAGTCAAGGTCGACAGGCCGGCAAACCGCGCCGCCCGGTCAGTTTCCGCCTGCCGGCTCGCGGGGCGCCGGCGTGGGTTCGGCCGTTTCGACGGCCTGCTCTCGACGGGCGCGCCCAGAAAGGCGCGCGAGCAGCAGCCTTATCCGGTCGCGGAACTCGCCGGGGCTGAGAAACACCGGAACGCTGGTCTTCGGCTGGGTCGGCTCGAAGGAAAGGCCGACCGCCATGATCTTTCCGGCCGCGTCGACGTCGCGCACGATCAGCTCGACCGGTCCGAGCGTGACGCGGTCTGCATATTCGGCGCGGCCGCCGAGCCGCGAAGCCATCAGCGTGGCGATGGTCTGCCGGCCGGCCGCTTCGCCAAGCCCGAGGCCATAGGCGGCATCGAGTTCGGCCATCGGCCGCGACGGGTCGACGGCGAAGGCGCCGAAGAAATCGGCGTCCTCGGGATCCACCGCGCTGCGGCTGGCGAAAAGCCGGTCGAGCAGCCGCGGGTAGCGGTCCGACACGAAGATGTAGACATGGTCGCCGGCAACGAGGCGGCCGACGTCCTGGTATTTCATCGAGCGCCCGTCGCGCACGACCAGCGATGGCCTCGCCCAGCGCGGCAGCCGCTCTCCCCGCGTCACCGGGCTGCCGGCGACGACCGTGTAGGCGAGCAGTTCGTGGTGGGCCGAGCCCGGCAGTTCCAGCTCCACCTTTTCCAGCGGGCCGATGCGCGGCGGCACGATCAGCCCCAGCCGGCGCGCCAGCGGGCCGACGCTCCAGCCTTGCACCACGAGCGACACCAGCACCACGATGAAGGCGACGTTGAAGATGGTGCGGCCGTGCTCCACTCCGGCCAGCAGCGGCGTAATGGCGAGCAGGATGGAGACCGCGCCGCGCAGGCCGACGAAGGAGAGGAACGCCGTTTCCTGCCGCGAGAAGCGGTAGGGCGCCATGCAGAGCCAGACCGCTACCGGGCGCGCGGCGAAGATCAGGAAAAGGCCGAGCGCCACCGCCGGTGCGAGGATGGAGAGGAACTGCGAGGGCGTGGCAAACAGACCGAGGATGAGGAACATGATGATCTGCGCGAGCCAGGACATGCCGTCCTGGAAGCGCTTGACCATCGAGACCGACCGTATGCCGGAGTTGCCGACGATGAGCCCGGCGAGGTAGACCGCTAGGAAGCCGGAGCCGCCGATCGCTCCGGCCGCGGCGAAGACCAGCAGCGACAGCGTCAGCACGAAGATGGGCAACAGCCCCTGGTCCAGTTTCAGCCGCACGATCAGGCGCGCCATGCCGTAGCCGCCGAGAACGCCGGCCGTCGCGCCGAACGCCATATGCGAGAGGAAGCCGGTCGCCACATGCAGCGTCAGGCCTTCGGCGTCGGTCCGGCCACCGGCGGCTATCGCCTCCACGAGCGTGATCGTCAGGAAGATGGCGATCGGATCGTTGGTGCCCGATTCGATCTCCAGCACCGAGCGCACGCGCTCTCGGATGAGCAGATTGCCGGCGCGCAGCAGGAAGAAGACGGCCGCCGCGTCCGTCGAGGCGACCGCCGCGCCGAGCGCGAAGGATTCCAGCCAGTCCAGCGGAACCAGATAATGCGCGGCGACGCCGCACAGGCCGGCGGTGATCACGACGCCGGCCGTTGCCAGCGTCAGTGCCGGCGCCGCTGCCTGCCGCAGCACGCCGACCGGCGTGCCGAAGCCGGAATCGAACAGGATGACGGCCAGCGCCAACGAGCCTACGAAATAGGCGAAGCCGGCATTGTCGAACTCGATGCCGAGCCCGTCGGTGCCGGTGGCAAGCCCGATGCCCAGGAAGAGCAGCAAAAGGGGCGCACCGAAGCGGAACGCGATCACGCTCGAAAACGCCGCCGCCAGGACCAGCGCCGTCGCAACCAGGGTGACGAGATAGATCGACTGGTCCATCGGCCCCCGTGTCCGTTCCCCTCAACCGGTCTGCGCAGAGTGGGGCAAACACAAGGCGGCGCGCAAGTTTGCCGGCGCCTTTTCGGTCAGGTTCCTGTTGCCGGACGGACCGGTTCTGTCCCGAAGATCAGGAATAGTAGAAGCGGCTGGCCGGCAGCGCGGGCGGCGAAGGCTCGCCCAGCGCTTCGAAGACGGAGATCTCGCAGACACGGCAGAGGCCGTCGAGCGCGAGGTCGTTGGCCTCCGTGCCGAACGGGTCCTCCAGCTCCTCCGACAGCGCATCGAGCCCGAACAGCGTGTAGGCGATCAGCGCGGTGAAGAGCGGCGTCGCCCAGCCGGTTGTCGAGACCAGGCCGACGGGCAGCAGCAGGCAGAAGATGTAGGCGGTGCGCTGCAGAAGCAGCGTATAGGCGAATGGAAGCGGCGTACCGGCGATGCGCTCGCAACCGGCCTGCACGGCGGCGATGGCGGAAAGCCGCTCGTCGAGGATGCGAAAGGCGATCGCGTCGAGCTTTGCGGCAGTGAGCAGCATGCCGAGCCGGGCACCCATTCCACGCACCGCCGCATCGGCCGGGTTGGCCGCTTTCGCCAGCCTGTCGGCCTGGGCGGAGTCGATGAGGGCCTTCACCTGCGGCAGGCTGTCCGTCCGTCGCAGCTGCCCGCGCAGGAAATGGCAGAAGGCAAGCGCGTCGATCAGCAGCGCCCGGCGCTCCGCGGGGTCCTCGACCAGCGCGCTGGCGGCACGCGCCAGATTGCGGATCTCGTAGACGAGCTGCCCCCACAGTTTGCGCGCCTCCCACCAGCGGTCATAGGCAGCGTTGTTGCGAAAGCCGAGATAGATCGAGATCGTCACGCCGATCAGGCCGAAGGGCGCGATGGTGAAGTCGTGCAGATCGAGCGCGAGATACTTCGCCACGGCGACAACCACGCCCGCATAGACGGCGAAGCCGATGATCTGCGGCAGGATGCGCGGCACGACCGATCCGCGCATCACGAAGAAGAGCTTCAGGAAGCCTGGGCGCGGGCGGATGATCATCGACGGAATGTCCCTCGAACCGGCTGGAAACAAAGACGCCCGGCCGAGGGCCGGGCGTCTTTGTCAACTGCTGAAACGGCCGCCGCGCGTCAGGCGATCAGCTTGCCGAAGGCGACCGACGTGTCGGCCATGCGGTTGGAGAAGCCCCATTCGTTGTCGTACCAGGACAGCACCGACACCAGATTGCCGTCCATCACCTTGGTCTGGTCGAGCGCCAGCGTCGAGGAATGCGGGTCGTGGTTGAAGTCGATCGAGACGTTCGGGTGCGCCGTGGTCGCGAGGATGCCCTTGAGCTTGCCCTTGGAGGCGGCGATGACGGCGTTGTTGATCTCTTCCGCGGTGGTGTTCTTCTTGGCGATGAACTTGAAGTCGACGACCGACACGTTCGGGGTCGGCACGCGGATCGAGATGCCGTCGAGCTTGCCCTGCAGTTCCGGAATGACCAGGCCGATCGCCTTGGCCGCACCCGTCGAGGTCGGGATCTGCGACAGCGCCGCGGCGCGGGCGCGGTAGAGGTCCTTGTGCATCGTGTCCAGCGTCGGCTGGTCGCCGGTGTAGGAGTGGATCGTCGTCATCATGCCGTGGTCGATGCCGATCGCGTCGTGCAGCACCGAGACCAGCGGCGCCAGGCAGTTGGTCGTGCACGAGGCATTGGAGACGACGACGTGGTCCTTGGTCAGCTTGTCGTGGTTGACGCCGTAGACCACGGTGAAGTCGGCGCCGTCGGACGGGGCCGAGACGATGACCCGCTTGGCGCCAGCCGTCAGATGGGCGGCGGCTTTGTCGCGCGCGGTGAATATGCCGGTGCACTCCAGCGCGATGTCGACGCCGAGATCCTTCCACGGCAGCTGCGCCGGGTCCTTGACGGCCAGCACCTTGAACTTCTCCGAGCCGACGCTGATCGTGTCGCCGGAAACGGTCACCTCATGGGGGAACTTGCCATGCACGCTGTCGAAGCGCAGCAGATGGGCGTTGGTCTCGACCGGGCCGAGGTCGTTGACGGCGACGACGTCGATGTCCTTGCGGCCGGATTCGTAAATGGCGCGCACGATGTTGCGGCCGATACGGCCAAATCCGTTGATGGCGACTCTGACGGTCATGTCATTCTCCTGCGGCGCTTGTGTTGGGAAGCGGGATCGCGCGCTTCATAGCGGCAGAACCGGAAAGAATCCAGCGTTGCCGGCCGAATTTTAAATCGATTAGTACTTAGCGCGCGGTGCTGCCGCCGCGCGCTGGTCCGTACCACTATGCCGCAGCCGCC
>JAEUMA010000297.1 GCA_016793565.1 Rhizobiaceae bacterium | reverse complement strand
GATCGTCTACGGCTTCATGAAGCACGGATTCGGCTTCCTGAAACTCTTTGTACCCCATGGCGTTCCGGCGATACTGGTGCCGCTGGTGGTGCTGATCGAGGTGATCTCCTTCCTCTCGCGCCCGATCAGCCTCTCGGTTCGTCTCTTCGCCAATATGCTGGCCGGCCACATCACGCTGAAGGTTTTTGCGGGCTTCGTCGCCTCGCTTTCCGCAATGGGTGCGGTTGGCGTCGCCGGCGCGGTCCTGCCGCTCGCCATGACGGTCGCCATCACGGCGCTGGAATTCCTGGTCGCCTTCCTGCAGGCCTACGTCTTCGCGGTCCTGACCTGCATGTACCTGAACGATGCGCTGCATCCCGGCCACTAAAGGCCTGGCGCGGCGTCCGAACTAGCATTCGATTTCGATCCACAAGGAGTTTGACATGGAAGTGGAAGCAGCAAAGGCGATCGGCGCGGGCATCGCCTGCCTCGGCATGGGCGGCGCCGGCATCGGCCTGGGCACCATCTTCGGCAACTATCTGGCGGGCGCGCTGCGCAATCCGTCGGCTGCCGACGGCCAGTTCGGCCGTCTGATCTTCGGCTTCGCGGTGACGGAAGCTCTGGGCATCTTCTCGCTGCTCGTCGCTCTGCTGCTGCTCTTCACCTGATCGGCGCGGCTTAGGCTCGCCGGCCGCCGCATGCGGCCGGCCCGTGTTCACAGGGGATAGCCATGTTTGTCACTCCGGGTTACGCAGAGGAGTCGGCGCCGGCCGAAGGCGAGGCCCATACGGCCGAAGGCCAGGCGAACGGCGCTCACACCGAGCAGTCCGGCGGCGGGCACGAAGGGGGCGGCAGCTTTCCGCCCTTCGATAGCACCTACTATCCTTCGCAGCTTCTGTGGCTGGCCATCACGTTCGGCCTTTTCTACCTGTTCCTGAAGCGCGTGGTTCTGCCTCGCATCGGCGGCATCCTGGAAGTGCGGCGCGACCGTATCGCCCAGGACCTCGATCAGGCCGCACGCATGAAGGAAGAAGCGGACGCCGCGGTTGCCGCTTACGAGCAGGAACTGGCCGAGGCGCGCTCCAAGGCGGGCGGCATCGCCCAGGAGGCGCGCGATTCGGCCAAGCGCGATGCCGACACCGAGCGCAAGCGGGTCGAGGCGGAGCTCGAGAAGAAGCTGGCGGATGCCGAACAGCGCATCGCCGGCATCAAGCAGGGCGCTCTGAAGGAAGTCGGTTCGATCGCCGAGGAGACCGCTTCGGCCATCGTCGAGCGGCTGACCGGCGCCGGGGCCGACAAGGCAGCCGTTTCGGCCGCCGTTGCCAACGCGAAGGGCTGACGCCGATGGACGCGACATTTTGGGCCTTCGTATCTCTGGTCATCTTTCTCGCAGGCATCGTCTATCTAAAGGTGCCCGGAATGCTGTCGAAGTCGCTCGATGAGCGTGCCGAGCGAATCCGCAGCGAGCTGGACGAGGCGCGGCGGCTGCGCGAGGAGGCGCAGCAACTGCTGGCCGAATATCAGCGCAAGCGCAAGGAAGCCGAGAAGGAAGCCGGCGACCTGCTGGCGGCCGCCAAGAAGGAGGCCTCGCTGCTGGTCGAGGAAGCTCGCCAGAAGACAGAGGAATATGTCAGCCGCAGAGCGGCGCTGGCGGAACAGAAGATCGGCCAGGCGGAGCGCGAAGCCGTGCACGAGGTTCGCTCGCGCGCCGTGGACATCGCCGTTGAGGCCGCGCGCGGCCTGCTGGCCGTCGAGGCCGAAGCCAGGGCGGGCGCCGATTTCTTCAAGAAGTCGCTGGAAGAAGTTCGAGCCAAGCTCAACTGACAGCGTCAGGCTCAGTCCAAATGCAAAAGCCGCCTTTTCGGGGCGGCTTTTTTGCGACTGATATCAGAATCTTGTTTTGGTCGCGATCGCCGCTCCGTCTACTCGGCGGCTGGGAGGAGCAGCGGCTGCGGTTCCTCGCTCGCCTCCGCCAGTCGGAACGGCGCAAAGGACAGCCGGTGCAACCTGGGCGCCGGCCCGTGCGCGCCGATGGCGGAGCGGTGGCGCTCCGTGGCATAGCCCATGTGGAGCTCGTAGCCGTAGCGGCAGTCCACCTCGCCGCAGGCGCGCATCATGCGGTCGCGCAGCACCTTGGCGACGATCGACGCAGCCGCGATCGACTGCGAGCGCTGGTCGCCCTTCACCAGGGCGCGGCCGCCGCACGGCAGTCCGTCCGGCACGTCCCGGCCGTCGGCGAGCACCAGGGCCGGAGCAACCGGCAGGCCGGCGACGGCGCGACGCATGGCTTCCAGGCTGGCCTTGCGGATATCGCTGCGGTCGATCCCCTCTGACGAAACCGAGGCGACGGAAACGCCGGCGGCGTTGGCGAGAATCATGGCGAACAGCCGCTCGCGCTCTTCGGGGCTGAGCCGCTTGGAATCGTCCAGCCCGGCCGGGATGCGCCTGGGTGACAGGATGACGGCGGCAGCGACGACGGGGCCTGCCAGCGGCCCCCGGCCGACCTCGTCCACGCCCGCCACCGGCCAAAGCCCGTCGCGCCGGGCGCGGCGCTCGACGCTGAAATCAGGCTTGAGAACGACCTCGAAGAGGGGCGGAGAATCGGAACGCGTGCGAGCCATTGAGCGGCGATGCTCGCATCGGGCCCGATTCTCCGCAAGGCCCTGGCCGACCGGTGGGGTAGGGTCGGCCAGGGCTCCGTCGGGCTGGCGGGGAACGGCCGGACGGGATCCTGTGCGCGTCTTTGTGCGATCAGAGCAGCTGCAGCTGCCGCCCGGCACCTGCAGGGGGCACGAACAGGTCGGTGCGCAACGGCCGCTTCTCGATGTTCAGTCCGAGCCTGCGAGCAGTGATCTCAAAGCGCCGGCCGATCTGCCAGGCATAGGGACCGGTGCCTTTCATGCGCTTGCCCCATTCGGCGTCGTAATCCTTGCCGTCGCGCATCGACCGGATCAGCGACATCACGTGCCTGTAGCGGTCCGGAAAGTGCCTGAGCAACCAATCCTTGAAGATGGGGCTCACCTCCAACGGCAGGCGCAGGATGACGTAGCCAGCCTCCAGCGCGCCGGCCGCGCGAGCCGAATCGAGAATGCGCTCCATCTCCGAATCGGTCAGGCCGGGCACGATCGGCGCGACCATCACCGAGACCGGGATGCCCGCCTCGCTCAGGGTCTTCAGCGCCTCGAGCCTCCTGGTGGGCGTCGCGGCCCTGGGCTCCATCGTCCGCGCCAGCGTGCGGTCGAGTGTGGTCACCGACAGCGCCACCTTGGCAAGGCCCCTCGCAGCCATGCGCGAGAGAATGTCGACGTCGCGCGTCACCAGCGCCGACTTGGTCACGATACCAACCGGATGGCCGTGCGCTTCCAGCACCTCCAGAATTTCGCGCATGATGCGCCAGGTCTTCTCGATCGGCTGATAGGGGTCGGTGTTGGTGCCGATCGCGATAGTGCGCGGCTGGTAGCCTTCCTTCGCCAGTTCCTTCTCCAGCAGCTTGGCCGCATCGGGCTTCGCGAACAGCCTGGATTCGAAATCGAGCCCCGGCGACAAGCCCATATAGGCATGAGTCGGCCGGGCGAAGCAGTAGACGCAGCCATGCTCGCATCCCCGGTAGGGATTGATCGACCGGTCGAAGGAGATGTCGGGCGATTCGTTGCGGGTAATGATTGTGCGCGGCTTCTCCACCTGCACCTCGGTGGTGAAGGGTGGCAGCTCCTCGAAACTGCGCCAGCCGTCGTCGAAGACATGCCGGGTGACGGGCTCGAAACGCCCGCTTGGATTGATCCCGGCCGAACGGCCCCGCCTGCGCTCTTCATGGATGCGCATGCCGCTTTCGTCGATCAGTGCGTTGGCCATGGCGGCATCGCGGCTGAAAGCGGCAGCATCCGCTCGAATGGTCGGTTCCACGGCCTCGCTCCGAAGCTGCTTGATGGGTCGGCGAATCGTCTCGCCCGATGAAACTATTCCTATCTTGTTCGAATAGAACAAAGCAAGAACTTTGTAGTTGTGCGGCGCAATATCTGGCCAGGCATGCGCATTTCCGCTATTCGGCTAACATGCTGAGCGTGCTGATCGAGACGCGGAACGACGAGGAGGGGCTGGCGCGCACGCTCGGCTCGCTGGTCGGCGCAGCGGTGGAGGGTGTCGTCCGCGAGGTTATCGTGTGCGACTGCGGTTCGACGGACCAGACGCAACAGGTGGCCGAGCACGCGGGATGCTCCTTTCTGACCGCCGGCGGCATCGCCGCTGGCATCCGCCAGGCCAAGAGCGAGTGGCTTCTCATGCTCGAGCCGGGCGCCCGTCTGGGCGAAGGATGGATCGAGCCGGTGGCAAGCCATGTCGCCAAATCGTCCATGGCGGCGCGTTTTTCGCGTGCCAAGGTCGATCGCACGCCCTTTCTCTCGCGCGTCTTCAGCGGCAATCGCGCTCTGGCCGAGGGCCTGGTGATCACCAAGCGCCAGGCGAATGCGCTTTCGAAAAGCGCAAGCAGCGCCGAAGCCGTGGCGCGCGGGCTGGCCAGCAAGCGGCTGGATGCCGAGATCAGGGTGGCCGCGCCGAAATAGGCCGGTTCAGGCCGTTTTGCCGCCGCCGCGCTTCAGATGCTCGTCCAGCCGCGGCATGATTTCCACGAAGTTGCAGGGCATGTTG
>JAEUMA010000160.1 GCA_016793565.1 Rhizobiaceae bacterium | reverse complement strand
AGGCGCTGCCCGACATGGCGTCAGCCTACTTGGTCGGCCACTGGCCGACATTGTCCTTGGTGACCTTGATCATGTCGACATAGGTCATCTTCGGAATCGAATTGCCCTTGCTGACCTCCATCACCAGGTCCATCGCCTTTTCCGCGATGCCGCTGTGGTTCAGGTCGACGGTGCCGTAGATCTTGCCGCTCTCGATGTATTGGCGCACTTCGAGATCGTTGTTGGGAGCCGCGATGCACAGCTCGTCAGGGCTTATGCCGGCCGCCTCGAAGGCGGCCAGGGCACCCATGCTGGAACCGTCGTTGATGCTGACCACGGCGCGCAGATCGGGGTTGGACTGCAGCGCGGCGGACACGGCTTGGTCGCCCTTTTCGCGCGTGCCGCATTCCTGCTCGAACACCCACTCGATCTTCTTGCCGGTTTCCTTCTCGACAGCGGCCTTGGAGGCCTCGATGCGGCGCACGGTTGAAGGCCACTGCGGCCAGCCGCAGGCGCCCACCTTGATCGTCTCGGCGTCGGGCTGCTTGATCTTGAGGCAGGCGGCGACTTCCTCGCCGGCGTGCTTGCCCATGTCGGCCTCGCTGTAGCCGACATTGCCGGTCGCCCAGTCAACGTCCTCCGGCTCCTGACCCTGCAGGATGAAGGGGATGCCCGCCTTCATCGCCGCCTCGGCGGAAGCCTTGGAAGTGGCCGGATCGATCACCGAGGCAACGATCGCGTTGACTTTCTTGGCGATGCAGTCCTCGATCGAACTCGCCTCGCGGGCGGGGTTGTTCTGCGAATCGATGGTGATCACCTCGATTCCGCGCGACGCCCCCGATTTCTGGTATTCGTTCAGCAAAGTAGCGAAATATTCGATCTCCGTCGTCGGCACGATGGTGCAGACGGTGAGCTTGGCGTCTTCCGCCTTGGCGGCCGATGCAGCGGTGATCGCCGCCGTGGCGACCGCGAGTGCGGCGACCAGGTGACGCAACGATGATACCCGCGCGGCCTGCGCGGGGAGATACTGTCGTGACATGGCTTTCCTCCCTTTCGATATGCTTCGCCTGGCGATCGCGTCCTCTAGAGGCGGCACGGCCCTCCCGGCCAAACCGCTACGCCACAGCCCAAGAATATCGCCTATGACTGGAAACAGATTTCCAGCTTTCACACTATGGCAATCTGTTTCCAGGGCGTCAATTGCGATCCTCTCGGAGGCGGCGCCGGCCACGCTCCCGTGGTTCACAGGAACGCACGCTTTGTGCCGACATAAATCGAGCGAGCGAAGTGCTCGATCCGTCGCCGCCCGAACGGACGCTCCTTCGACTTCGACGACAATAGGGTCGGCGCGCAGGCTTGCAATCAAGCGGTCCATCAGAACGCATCAGGGGATACGTCGCACGAACGGCCGTTACAGTGTTGGGATGTTTTCCTTGAAGATCAGCCGAGGCTCTATGTAGTGGTTGGTCAGGAACGGCGCCGGCGAGGCGATGGAGCCGAGCAGCTGGATGACCGCCTGTTCGGCGGTGAGGCGGGCGTTCTGGTCGATGACCACGTCGGCGATGTCGTCGATCAGATAGCCGCGGGTCAGCCGCGTGAGGTCGTGGCAGATGAACACCGGCCTGCGTTCCCGCTCGACCTCGCCGATCGCGCGCGCCACGCCGGCTCGCCCCGCGCCCACGCAGTAGATTCCGAGCAGGCCGCGGTCGTTGTCGAGCAGCTTGCGTGTCTCGACATAGCTCGCCTCGGCGTCCTCGTTGATGTCGACCGCTGTGGCGACGCTCAGAGCACCAAACTCCTCGCCCAGCACGGCGCGAAACCCCATCTCGCGCTCCTCGTGTCCGCGATAGGATCGCGAGCCGGTGACGATGGCGACATTGCCGTCGAGACCCCGCAGCAGGCGTCCCATCAGCAACGCGGCGGTGCGACCCGCCACGCGATTGTCCAGTCCCACATAGGCGGAGCGCGGGGTGGTCGGTACATCCGACGCGATGGTGACGATGCGAATGCCGGCTTCGACCATCGCCTGGAGCGTGTTACGCGTGCGCGGATGATCGATGGCGACGACGCCCACGCCCTTGACGCCCAGGGGTGTCTGGTCGGCGGCGGCCTGCAGACTGGCGGGCGAGATGTCGGCGAGATCCTTGATGCGGCAGGAAGCGACCAGCGGCAGCCGACCGCAATGCTCCTCGATGTGGCGGGCGAGTTCCGCCATGAAGGCGTTCTGCCGGATAGGTATCAGGAATTCGAGATGCGCCGGCCGCGAGGGCCGCGTCACGGATCCTGCCGTCGGCAGATAGCCCAGGCGTTGCGCCGCCTCCATCACCCGCTGCCGGTTGGCAGCGCTGATGCCCGAGCGGTTGTTCAGCGCCCGGTCGACGGTGGCCGTCGAAAGGCCGCAGCTTTGCGCGATTGCCGAAACGGTGACTTTCATGGTGGGTGGAGCATGCCCCATGACACGGGCGGGCGCCAGCACATTCGATGGATTTTGATCGATATTGATGGTGCGGCTGATTGCACCACCTCACGCCGACGCCTAGGTTGCAGGTAAGTGGGCCGCCTTGCGCGGGTGCGACAATAGCCAGGAAACCGTATGACGACGGCATCGATCGAGAGCCAGTACCAGAGGCCCAAGCGCGACTACGATCTGCTCGGCGCCAGCGGCCGCGCGGCCGTGGAGACCGGGCTTGCGGCCGCGGAATGGTATCACACCGAGGTGCCGCGCAAGGTCATGAAGGAACTGATGCAACGTTCCGACGGCCCGGCGATCCGCGACACGCTCATCTGGCTCGGTTGCATGGTGCTGTTCGCGGGCCTTGGCATCTGGCTGTGGGGCACCTGGTGGTGCGTGCCGTTCTGGCTGGCCTACGGCGTGCTCTACGGCTCGTCCGGCGACTCCCGCTGGCACGAGGCCGGCCACGGCACCGCGTTCCGCACGCGCTGGATGAACGATCTCGTCTACCAGATCGGCAGCTTCATGATCATGCGCAACCCTGTGACGTGGCGCTGGAGTCACGCCCGGCACCACACCGACACGGTGATCGTCGGCCGCGACCCTGAGATCGCGGTGATGCGGCCGCCGGACCTGCTGCGCGTGGCGCTCGGCTTCTTCGGCGTCCTGGACGTCTGGCACGGCGGGCTTGCCCTGCTTCGCAACGCGGCCGGAATCGTCAGCCCCGCCGAGAAGACGTACATTCCCGAGCAGGAATGGCCGAAGGTGATTTTTGCCGCGCGCATCCACGTCGCCATCTATGCCGCGGCGATCGTCGCGGCGGTCGTGCTGCGGTCGTGGATCCCGGTGATGCTGATCGGCCTGCCACGGATGTACGGCGCCTGGCACGGTATTCTTACCGGGCTGCTGCAGCATGGCGGGCTGGCGGAGGACGTGGTGGACCACCGTCTGAATTCGCGCACCGTCTACATGAATCCCATCAGCCGCTTCGTCTACTGGAACATGAACTACCACGTCGAGCATCACATGTTCCCGATGGTGCCTTACCATGCGCTGCCCAGGCTGCATGAACTGATCAAGCACGATCTGCCGGCGCCCAATCCGTCGATGTGGCACGCCTACCGCGAGATGATCCCGGTGTTCCTGCGCCAGTTGCGCAACGAGGACTATTTCCTCAAGCGTGAACTGCCGCCAGGCGCGAGGCCCTACCGGGAGGAATTCCATCAGGTCGTGCCGGGGCTAGAGCCCGCGGCGGGAAGTGCTGGCCGGGACTGAACCGGTCGCGCATCGCGATCACCGCCGCGCGGCTCGGAGGCGGCGGGCAAAAAACGGGGGAACCATGCGCAGCAACAGGCCGACCGTCGCCGATCTCCTGGCGATGAAAGGTAAGCGACAGCTTACTAAGATTCGCGTATTCACGATGGAGGAAGTCGAAGCCGCAGCCAGGGCCGGCATCGAGATCCTTTCGGTGACGCCGGAACTTATCCTCGACCCGCAGTTCCGCGACGCCGCACCGGACTGCTTCGTCATCCCTGGCAGCCTCAACAGTTCCTACGCGCTGAAGGACGACGTGTTGCGCGACGCCTTCCAGTTCATCCGGGCAAGCGCCGATGCGGTCTACTGCGCCGCCAGCCTGGAGATCATCCGCGCGCTGCGCGCCGAGGGCGTTCCGGTCTGCGGCCATTCCGGCCTCATTCCGGCCCGCGCCACCTGGACCGGCGGCTACCGCGCCGTCGGCCGCACCGCCGAGTCGGCGATGCTGGTCTGGAACCAGGTCAAGGCGCTGGAGGAAGCGGGCGCTTTCGCCGCCGAGATCGAAGTGGTGCCGCCGGAGGTGGCGGCGGCGATTTCGGCGCGCACTAGCCTGTTCATGATTTCGATGGGGGCGGGCGGCGGCTGCGACGCGCAGTATCTCTTCTCGATCGACATCCTAGGCAGCCACCGGGGCCACTATCCCCGTCACTCGAAAGTGTATCGCGACTTCGCCGCGGAGTACGATCGCCTGCAACAGGAGCGCATCGCCGCCTTCGGCGAGTTCCGCGCCGACGTGCGCTCCGGCGCCTATCCCGAGCCCAAGCATGTGGTCGGCATAACGCCGGAGGAGTTCGGTCGCTTCATGGACGGTTTGCCGGCCTGAAGGGCTTGATCGCGCAGGCTTGGCCGCATCATTGTTGACTGGCCGCCACAAAGGGCGGAGCGAGGAGTGACGAGACGTGGCGAAATGGAAGGTAGCGGGGATCAACTTCGACCATTTTCATATGGGCGATCTGCTGCGGGAGGTGGCTGAACACGCCGATGCGGAGATCGTCGGCATTGCCGATGCGCAGCCCGAGCGCATGCAGGGGGCGATTGCGAATTTCGGCATCCCGGCCGAGCACGTGTTCACCGATCCCGAGAAATGTCTTGCGGCCACCAAGCCGGACCTGGTGATCCTGTGCCCGGCGACGGCCGACCATGCGGCCTATGTGGAGCGTGTCGCCCCCTTCGGCGTCCATATGCTGCTGGAAAAGCCGTTCGCAGCCTCCATCGCCGACGCCGACCGCATGATCGCGGCGGCGAACGCCAGCGGCAAGCTTCTCGCGGTGAACTGGCCTCTGGCCTGGTATCCGTCGCACATCACCACCAAACGGCTGATCGATCAGGGCGTGGTTGGCGAAGTCATCGAGGTGCACTTCTACGACGGCAATCGCGGCCCGCTCTATCACCTCGCCGACAAGGTGGTGGTGAGCGACGAGGACGTTCAGAAGGCCAAGCCGAATTCCTGGTTCTACAAGAAAGCGTCGGGCGGCGGCAGCCTGCTGGACTATGTCGGCTACGGCGTCACCCTGGGCACCTGGTTCATGAACGGCGAGGCGCCGATCGAGGTGACCTGCGTAATGGACGAGCCCGACGGACTGGAGGTGGACGAGCATTCAGTGACGGTCTGCCGCTACCGGCGCGGGCTTTCCAAGTTCGAGACGCGCTGGGGCACCTTCACCGATCCCTGGACGATGCAGCCGCAGCCCAAATGCGGTTTCGTCATCGTCGGTACGCAGGGCACGATCGCCAGCTACGACTATGACGACCACGTCACGGTGCAGACGCGCGCGCATCCGGAACAGCACAAGGTGCCGTGTGACGCGGTCGCCGCGCCCTTCCGCAAACCTGTAGAATATGTGCTGCACTGCATCGAAGCGGGAAAGCCGATCGTCGGCCCGCTCGATCCGAAATTCTGCCGCATCGGCCAGCAGATCACCGACAGCGCGGTGTTGTCCGCACGGGAGAAGCGGACGGTGAAGCTCCTGCCATAGCCGGGAGAAGGCGACGTCACGCTTCCGCAGGCTGGCTCAGTGGAAACGAAAGGGCCGACCCAGGTCGCACTGGGCCGGCCCCGTTCCTATCGCAACCGCCGGAAGCCGGAGATCACGCCTCCAGCATTGGGCCGGTCGCGCTTCGCGTCAAGCGGAGCAGGCCGTCGAAGTGTCGAATCGGCCCTTCGCACATGCGAAAGGCGTCGAATTGTCTCGCACCGTCACCTGTCCGACACGCCGGCTGCCCGCGAAAGGTCGGCGTCAGCCGTCTCGCGTCATGAGCAGAAGCAGCAGTCCCGCCACCGATATGAGCGCGCCGACCGCCACCAGCGGCTCGGTCCAGCCATGGCCGAGCATGGCCTCCAGGACGATCACGAAGCTGGGGATGAGATAGCCGTAGGGAAACACCTTGGCCGCCGGCAGGTGCATCGACCCGTATTGCAGCAGGAAGAACGAGATCGCCGTCGCGCCGACCGTCAGATAGGCGAGCGCGAGCCACACGGTCGTGTCGAGGGTAGCCCAGTCGACCGAGCCCATTTCGGGGATGGCGAACGCCGATACGGCGATGGTGCAGCCGGCGAGTGTCCAGACCGTGAACTCCAGCACGCTTTCGCCGCGGTTGAGCAGCCGCACCAGCGGGGCATAGAGCGCCTGGCACACGCAGCCGACGAAGAAGATCGCCTCGCCCACGCCGACATGGAAAGCGAGCGCGCGGGCAAGATCGGCGCGGAAGATAACCCACAGCGCGCCGAAGGCGGCGATGACCAGACCGAGCCAGACCACCGGTCGCGTCTTCTGGCCGAGGATGAAACCGCCGAAGATCGCTGCCAGCAGCGGTATCAGCGTGAAG
>JAEUMA010000266.1 GCA_016793565.1 Rhizobiaceae bacterium | reverse complement strand
ATACGCAACGGAAAGGCGAGGTTCTGCGCCACCGTCATATGCGGGAACAGCGCGTAGTTCTGGAAAACCATGCCGATGTTGCGCTTGTACGCCGGCACGCCGACCAGCGACGTGCCCTCCAGCTCGATGGCGCCGGAACTCGGCTGCTCGAACCCGGCCAGCATCATCAGCGTCGTCGTCTTACCGGAGCCCGACGGGCCGAGCAGGGTCAGGAACTCGCCGCGCGCGATGTCGAGGTCGAGGCCCGCGACAACCGCGTTCTTGCCGTCATAGGTCTTGGTAACACTGCGGAAGCTCGCCAGCGTCGCGGCTCCCCGAACAAGGCTTGAAGGCGCCGTGGCGGTCATCGTCATGAGGTCACCTCCCTCGGCCAGACAGTGCTGGAGCGCGGCGTGTCGATGCGATAGTCGGTCGCCCGCAGCGCGAACATGTCGCGGCCGATGCGCCGCGCCTGCACCAGCGGGCCGGACGGATCGCGGGCGATCTCGCCGCGCCGGTTGCCGACGGCATTGAGCATGGCGACCAGCGCGGCATGGGTGTAGCGGCAGAAGTCCGACACCTGCTGCACGATGCCGACCGACATGCCGTAGCTGCTTTCCTCCGAAGCCAGCAGCAGCGCGTAGCGCTTGCCGCCGAGACCGCTCACAACGCGCTCGGCTTCCGGATGCGAGCGGCTGGTATAGCAAACCAGGCGGTCGAACACGCATTTGAGCTGTGCCGGCAGGCCGTACCAGTAGATAGGCGTGGCGATGGCAACGGCATCCGCCGGCAGGATATGGCGTTGCAGCAGCTCGCCGTAGCGGTCGTCGATCGAGCAGGTCTTGTCGGCTCCACGGCAAGTGCGGCAGTCGCGCAGGAAGCCGGTCACGAAATCGTCCACGAACAGCGTTTCCACGCTGTGTCCGGCCGCGGCAGCCCCTTCCGCGAGCGCGGCGGCCAGTAGGCTGGAATTGCCGTCGCGGCGGGGGCTGGCGACCAGGCAGCAGATGCTCTTGCCGGCCATGCGACTTAGCCGTCCCTGCCCTTTAGCCTGAGCATCGCACGCGCTTGGGCCGGACTGGCGAGGTCAAAGCCCAGTTCACCAAGGATGCGGGCGGCCTTTTCCACCTGCTCGGCGTTGCTTTCGGCGAGCCTGCCCGCCGAAATGAAGAGGCTGTCCTCCAGGCCGACGCGGACGTTGCCGCCGAGCATCGCGCCCGCCGCGGCGATGCGCATCTGCGCCTTGCCGCCGGCAAGCACCGAAAACCTGAAGCGATCTCCGAAAAGACGGTCGGCCGTCGTCTTCAGATGCACCAGCTCCTCCAGCGTCGCGCCGATGCCGCCCAGGATGCCCATCACGAACTGAACCGCATAGGGCGGCGTGATCAGCCCTTCGCGCTCGAAGAAGGAGAGCGTGTAGAGATGGCCGACATCGTAGCATTCGAACTCGAAGCGGGTGCCAAGCGGCGTCAGCAGGCGGACGGTGTCCTCGATGTCCTTGAAGGTGCTTTTAAAGACGAAATCGCGGCTCTCCTCGATGTAGGGGCGCTCCCATGCGTGGCGGAAGTCCCGATACTTCTTGAGCAGCGTGTGCATGGGGAAATTCATCGACCCCATGTTGAGCGAGCAGATTTCCGGCTTGAGCTCGACGGCCGCCGCCAGCCGCTGCTCGATATCCATGTTA
>JAEUMA010000258.1 GCA_016793565.1 Rhizobiaceae bacterium | reverse complement strand
CGCGACCTGGCGGACGCCGAGGCGATTGTTTCGGGCCGACGCGACGACCGGGCACCGACCGCGCCCGGCGCCGTCGTCTGCAGCGTGCGGGAGGTTGCGCTGAAACGCGCGAACGGCTCCACCGCCGTTTCCGGCGTGTCGCTGGACCTTCGGGCAGGCGAGATCGTCGCCGTCGCCGGCGTCGACGGCAACGGCCAGAGCGAGTTCGTAAGGACGCTGGCCGGCATGGCGCGGCCCGGCGCCGGCGTGATCGAATGTCTGGGTGCTCGCTCCGATGCGCCGGGCTGGACGGCGGCGGCTTTGCGCGAGAAGGGCGTTGCTCATGTGCCGGAGGACCGGCGGCGCGCCGGCATCGTCGGGGGCATGAGCCTGTCGCGCAATTACTTCCTGCGCCATATGACAAGCGCCGCCTTCGTCCGGCTTGGCCTGCTTCGCGAGCAGCGCCTTCGCGAGACGGTCGCGTCTCGGCTGTCCGAATTCCAAGTCAAAAGCACCGGTCCTTTGGATCTGATGGAGCGGCTTTCGGGCGGCAACCAGCAAAAGGTAGTGCTTGCGCGCGAGATGGACGGCGAACCGCGTCTCGTACTCGCCGCGCACCCTTCGCGCGGGCTGGACATCAAAACGATCCGCTTCGTGCATCAGTTGCTGATGCAGGCGCGCGATGCCGGCAAGACGGTGCTGCTGCTCTCATCCGACCTCGACGAGATCATGCAGCTTGCCGACCGCATCGTCGTCTTTGCCGGCGGCCGCATGTTCGGTCCGGCGGCGCGCGGCGAAGTCGGCCGTGACGAGATCGGCGCGTGGATCGCCGGCCACGCAGGGGCCGCGGCGTGAACGGAGTCGCCTTGAAACGGGAGGCGACCACGGCCGTCGTCCTGCTAGTGCTGATGGTCGTCGCCGCCATACTGGCCGCCGGCGCCAATCCGCTGTTGCTCGTCGCCGGAATTGCGGAGCGCGCACTCTTCACCCGCGCGGGGCTGCTGGAGGCTCTGCTGCGCACCATACCGCTGACGGTGATGGGCCTTGGTATCACCATCGCCTTCCGTGCCCGCGTGTTCAACATTGGCATGGACGGCCAGCTCATCGCCGGCAGCGTGGTCGCGGTAGCGCTGGCGCCCTTACTGCCGGCCAACGCCGCCGGCATTGCGCTGTTTCTGCTGCTGGGCGTGCTCGGCGGCGCGCTCTGGGGCGGAATTGCCGGCTTGATCAAGGCGCGTTACGGCGGCAACGAGATCATCGTCACGATCATGCTCAACTACATCGCGATCCAACTGCTGTCCTGGCTGGTGCGAGGCCCCTTGCAGGAAAGCATGAGGATCATTCCGCGGACGGACTCCATCGACAAAGCGCTGCGCCTGCCGATTATTTTCGAGGGCACGCGTATCCATCTTGGTCTTGTCATCGCCGCGGCGATGATCATCCTCGTAGCGGTGCTGGTGCGCCGCTCACGCTTCGGTTTCAAGCTGGACGTAGTCGGCGCGAACGAACATGCGGCGCGCTATGCCGGCATCGATCCGAGGCGCATTGCGGGATTAGTCCTGCTTGTTTCCGGCGCCTTCGCCGGCCTGGCGGGAGCGGTGGAGATTTCCGGCCTCTACGGAAGACTTCAGGAAGGCTTTGCGCCGGGTTTTGGGATCACCGCCATCGCGGTGGCGCTGGTGGCGCGCCTCAACCCGCTGCTGGTCCCGCTGGCGGCCTTTCTCTTTTCGCTGCTCTATGTCGGGCTAGGGGCGCTGGCGCGGAACGGTGTGGTTCCCTTCCCACTGATCAACATCCTCGAAGGCACGGTGATCCTCCTGTTCCTGGCAGGCAGCGTCGCGTTCAGCCGGCGCAGGAAGGTTGCGGAGGCCACCGATGGATGAGGTCCTGCTGCTGACCGGATTGCTTGCCGCCGGCATCCGCCTGGCAACGCCCATTGCGCTTGCGGCGATCGGCGAAACGCTCGCGCAGCGGTCCGGCGTCATCAATGTCGGCATCGAGGGCATCATGCTCGTCGGGGCCTTCGTGGCCGTTCTCTTTACCGTTGAGGCCGGAAATCCCTGGACGGGGCTGGTCGCTGCCATATTCGCTGGCGGCGCGCTCGGCGCACTGCACGCCTATTTCACGGTCCGGCTCAAGGTCGAGCAGATCGTGAGCGGGATCGCGCTGCTCTTCCTCGGTCTCGGCCTGTCAGGCTACGGCTTCCGCCTCACGCTCGCGCAAGGCGGCGAAGCTGTGAAGGTGCCGGGCTTTTCCGAACTCGATCTCTTCGGGCTCTCCGGTCTGCCGGTGGTCGGGCCGATCCTGTTCGGCCAGCATGCGCTGGTCTATCTCACCGTACTTTGCGCGCTCGGCCTGGCCTGGATCCTTGCGCGCACGCGCCTCGGCATCCTGATCAAGGCCGCTGGCGACTATCCCGCGGCCGTCGACGCGGCAGGCGGGAGCGTCGACCGGATTCGCTTCTTCTGCGTGAGCGTAGGCGGCATGTTCGCCGGGGCGGGCGGGGCCTTCCTTTCCACCGCACAGTTGTGGGGATTCGTGGAGAACATGGTCGCCGGGCGCGGCTTCCTGGCCATTTCCTGCGTCGTCTTCGCACGTTGGAACCCGCTCGGCGCGGTGCTGATAGCGCTGGGCTTCGGCATAGCCGATGCCGCCCAGATCCGCCTGCAATCCTACTTCCCCGGCGTCCCGTACCAGTTCTTCGTCATCGTCCCCTATGTGGTGGCGATAATCTCGCTGGCCGTCGGTTCCAGAAGCAGCCAGATGCCGGCGGCGCTCGGCATACCCTTCGTACATTCGCGATAGCCGGTTTCGGTTCGGCTTTTACCATCCGATGTTGGTCTCTTCAGGCTGAATCCGGTGCGTCGGGTTTTGGCCCGCAAGCAATACGCCATCGGTTCTTTTTCTCCAAAAGACAAAAATTGCGAAAATAGAAAATTCCTGTTGTCAGCCCAGGCGATCCGGCCTAACGTCTGGGCAAAAGAAGGCCCGGCAAAGCACCTGGCGCGCTTCGGGGAACAGGAGATCGGACGTGCTGTCCGTGGCGGGAATCGAGAAATCTTTCGGCGGTGTGCGGGCTTTGTCGGGCGCCAGCCTCGAATGCGCGCCGGCTGAAATCGTCGGGCTGATCGGTCCGAACGGTGCGGGCAAGTCGACGCTCGTCAATGTCGTCACCGGCTTCCTCAAGCCGGACGCGGGCTCGATATCACTGGGCGGGCAGTCCATCGCCGGTCTCGGGCCTCAGCGCATCTCACATGCCGGTATCGCCCGCACGTTCCAGAATCTGCGCGTGTTCCGCGAACTCTCTGTCCGGCAGAACATCGAGGTCGCCTATGTGCGTTGCCGCCAGTTGCGGCCGCAGAAGGCCGCGACCGTCGACGTGAACGGGCTGCTGCGCGATTTTGGCCTGACCGAGCTGGCGGATGCTCCGGCAGGCAGCCTTCCCTATGGGACGCAGCGCTGGATGGAGATCGCGCGCGCACTGGCCGCAGCTCCGGACATTCTGATGCTGGACGAGCCGGCAGCCGGCCTCAACGACGAGGAGACCGATCGGCTCGGTCAGGCGATCGTCGGCATTCGCGACCGCACGAAGGCCGGCATCATCGTGATCGATCACGATCTGCGCTTCATCAACAACATCTGCTCCCGGCTGTTCGTTCTCGACCAGGGCAGTCTTATCGCGAGCGGCGAACCGGGAACGGTCTGGGCCGATCCGAAAGTCATCGAAGTCTACGTGGGTCCTGGCGCGACGCCTTCCGGAGACATGTCCGGGACGCGGCATTGACCGTCGGCAGCAACAGCAACACAGGGAGACGCGGAATGAAAATCGAAAGCAGAATCGGCCTGGCGGCTTGCATGGCCTTGGCGATTTCGGGCGCCGCGCGGGCCGACGACGGCGAGGTCAAGATTGGTCTTGCTGCCTCGCTGACCGGCGCCTATGCGCCCTATGTCGAAGTCGAGGGCGCCCGCTGTATGGCGGATAAGCTCAACAAGGCTGGCAAGGGCCCCAAGATTACGCTGCTTGTTGAGGACACGCGTTCGGAGCCGCAGCTTTCCGTGACGATCGCCCAGAAGTTCCTCGACGAGGGCGCGCAGGTCATCACTGGCATTCCGTTCCCGGATTCGCTGATCCCGCTGTCGCAGGCCGCCCAGCCCTACGGCGTCACCGTATTCTCCACGCCGAACACCCAGGTCGAGATGCAGGTGGCCGGCTTCGACAATTTCCTGGCCGGCGCGGTGCCTGATCCGGTCAACGGCGCGGCGACCGCCGAGGCGGTCTATGCGGCAGGCGCACGCACCGCCGTCATCATGACTTCCGCCGATGCCGGCTCTTGGTCGGAAAAGCTGCCCGAATGGTTCGGGGAAGCCTTCGAGAAGCACGGCGGCAAGGTCGTGGGCAAGCTCACCCATTCGCTAGGCACCACCGACTGGTCGCCGCAGATCGCCCAGATCAAGGCGATGGATCCGGTGCCGGACGCCATCATGATCTCCTCCATGCTGCCGGATGTCGGCATTCTGATCCGCCAGCTTCGCGCCAATGGCTACCAGGGCTGGATCATCGGCTCGGACGGCTTCGACGATCCGTCGCTGGAAGGCTCGGTGGCAGATGCGGCTGCCCTGGACAAGGTGATGTTCGCGACCCACGGCCAGACCGGGATGGGCAGCACGATCGACGCTTTCCTGGCCGAGTGCAAGGAAGCCGGCTTCAAGGTGCAGGGCATCTTCGACGCGCTCGGCGCCGATATGGTGATGGAAGTCCACGCGGCGGCGATGAAGGCGGGTTCGACCGATCCCACGGCCATCCGCGAGGCGCTGCGCGCCGAGGGCGGCAATCCGGGCATCACTGCGCCTATCATCTCCTATGCCGAGAACGGCGGCTACCCGGTCAAGACCGTGCCCGTCATCGGCTTCAAGGACGGCAAGCGTGTGCTGATCTCCGACAAGGTGCCGTCCTTCATCCCGGAGTGGCGCTGACTTTCATGGGCGAAATGCTGCGCCTCGAGGGCCTGACGGTCAGCTACGGTCCGGTCTCCGCGGTGCGCGGGCTGGACCTGACGATCGGCGCGGGCGAACTGGTCGCGCTGCTCGGGCCGAACGGCGCCGGAAAATCCTCCACCATCGGAGCGATTACCGGGCTGGTTCCGGCCGGAGGGCGCGTCTTCCTCGACGGCGCGGACATTTCGCCCTTGCCTACCGAGGCCCGTATCGGACGCGGCATCGCCGTTTCGCCGGAGGGCCGGCATGTCTTCGTCAACCTCTCCGTGGCTGAGAACCTGCGCCTCGGCGCAGCGACGCGCAGGGATCCGGCCGGCGTGCGCGGCGACATCGAACGCTACTTGGCCATGTTTCCGGTGCTCGCCGAGCGCATGGAGCAGCCCGCCGGCACGCTTTCCGGAGGCGAGCAGCAGATGCTGGCAATCGCCAGGGCGATGATGTCCAAACCGCGGCTGCTGCTGCTCGACGAGCCTTCGCTCGGGCTTGCGCCGATGATCGTGGCGCGCATCTTCGACCTGATCGGCCGGCTTAAGGAGGCCGGCGTCACGGTCCTGCTGGTCGAGCAGAACGCGGCGCAGGCCATGCGTTTCGCCGATCGGGTCTATGTTCTGGCCGCAGGCCAGGTTTCGTTTTCGGGTACGCCGGCGGAGCTTTCGTCGTCCGACCTCATGGCACTCTATCTGAGATCGTGAGCCGGCTATGGAATATGTGATTCAGCAATTCCTGAATGCTCTGGCCTTTGGCGCGGAATACGCGCTGGTGGCGCTGGGGCTGGCGGTGATCTTTTCCATCATGGGGCTGGTCAACTTCGCGCATGGCGAGGTGATCGCCGTCTCCGCCTATTCCGTCTTCCTGGCGACCGCGATCGGCATGTCGTCGCCGGCGCTTGCCATCCTGCTGGCGATAGCAGCGGCGGCGGCCGTGTCCGTGCTTCTGGAGAGGGTGGCCTTCCGGCCGGTCCGCAATGCGCCAACGACGACGGGATTGCTGACGGCCTTCGGCGTCAGCATCATGCTGCAGAACCTGCTGCAGCTTGTCATCTCGCCGCGGCCGCAGGCGGTATCGCTGCTGAACGGTTTGAACGCGACGTGGCACCTCGGCCCCTATGCGGTCTCATCGCTGCAGGTGCTGGAGTTGATCGCCGCGAGCGTGGCCATCGGCGCGCTGATCCTGTTCCTCAACCGCTCGACGCTGGGGATCGCCATGCGGGCGGCCTCGCGCGATTTCGCCACGGTGCGGCTGATGGGCATCCGCGCGAACCGCGTGATCGCGACGGCTTTTGCCATTTCCGGAGCGCTGGCGGGCGTCGCCTGCGTGTTCATCCTGGCGCGTCGCGGCAGCGTGACGCCCGACATGGGCTTCGGGCTGGTGCTCAAGGCCTTCGTGGCCTGCGTGATCGGCGGCTTCGGCTCGCTGATGGGAGCGGCCGCGGGCGGTATGCTGCTCGGTTTCATCGAGGTGGGATTGCTGACCTTCCTGCCGCAGGAGATGGGCGGCCTGAAGGAAGCGCTGACCTATGTCATCGTGACCCTCATCCTGGTCTACCGGCCCGAGGGGCTATTCGGCTCGCGCCGCGAACTCGGCGA
>JAEUMA010000243.1 GCA_016793565.1 Rhizobiaceae bacterium | reverse complement strand
GGGCAGGCGGCGATCGTCGGTGGTCGGCGTGGCGAGGCGGATGAAGTTCAGGCCCGCCTTGAGGGCCGGCACGCACAGTTCGGCGTCCATTTCGGGCGGCAGGTCGACGACGATCAGGCCGTCGACGCCGGCCGCCTTGGCCTCGGCGAGAAAGCGCTCGACGCCGAAGACGTAGATCGGGTTGTAGTAGCCCATCAGCACGATCGGCGTGTCATCGTCGCCGCGGCGGAACTCGGCGGCCATGTCGAGCGTCTTCTTCAGCGTCTGGCCCGCCTTGAGCGCGCGCAGGCCGGCGGCCTGGATGGCCGGTCCATCGGCCATCGGATCGGAAAACGGCATGCCGAGCTCGATGACGTCACTGCCGGCGGCCGGCAGCCCCTTCATGATCTCCAGTGCCGTGGCATAGTCGGGGTCGCCGGCCATGAAATAGGTGACGAGCGCCGGACGCCCCTCGGCCTTGAGTTTTTCGAAACGGCGGTCGATGCGGGTGGTCATCAGGAACTCGGCACCTTCTTCTTGCAGTCCGAGCCTTTTCGGATCGGAACGCTGATCCCAAAGGCGAACGATCTCTATATGGTCTTCGGTTACGCGATAAATGATCGCGAAGGGAAGACGCGGAATGCTGTAGCTACGCAGACCCGTCTCGTCCACCTCTACCGGCTTGCCAAGATACGGATGATCGGAAAGGTGGTAAGCGCTCTGACGTATTGCGCAACAGCGCGCTCAGAGCCTGCGTGAAAAACGTCTCGATAATATTCCTGGAACCAAGTCAAATCGTCATTGGCTGAAGCGATGTAGACCAGCCTCATGAACGACGGGGTTTCAGGAACACATCCAGTTTCGGCGGGGGCAGTTCATTCTCCGTACCCCAGCTTTCTATCCAGCGATGCATTGCCTCACCCGAGATGAAAACGCCCTTATCCGCTTCGGCGATGCGTTGCTTCAGCAACCTGCGTTCGGCTGGCGATCTCCGTAAGAAGGAGGCGTAGTCACTATCCGCCCCGTCAGCGAATGACGGGTCGCCGCCTTCCTCAAAGTCCAGATCTCGTTCTGTGCTCTGCGGTTTGCCCATGCCCAGCTGCTGATCTTTCTTTACAGTGAGGTAGCATACCCTCAGGCCGGTTCAAATCTCCATGCCCATCATCTTGGCGACGGTATGCACGTCCTTGTCGCCGCGGCCCGACAGATTGACGATCACGATCTGGTCCTTGCCCATCTTCGGGGCAAGCTTCATGGCCTGGGCGATCGCATGGGCCGATTCCAGCGCCGGGATGATGCCTTCGACGCGGGTGGTGAGCTGGAACGCTTCCATCGCCTCGTCGTCGAGGATCGGCACATACTCGACGCGGCCGCTGTCACGCAGCCAGGAATGCTCCGGGCCGACGCCCGGATAGTCGAGCCCGGCCGAGATCGAGTGTCCCTCGAGGATCTGGCCGTCCTCGTTCTGCAGGAGATAGGTGCGGTTGCCGTGCAGGACGCCCGGCGCGCCAGCGTTCATCGAGGCGCAGTGCTCGATGCCGTCGAGCCCGCGCCCGCCGGCCTCGACGCCGACGATGCGGACACCCCGGTCGTCCAGGAAGGGGTGGAAGATGCCGATAGCGTTGGAGCCACCGCCCACGGCGGCGATGACGAGGTCGGGCAGCCGGCCTTCCTGCTCGAGGATTTGGGCGCGCGCCTCGTTGCCGATCACCGACTGGAACTCGCGCACCAGTTCCGGATAGGGATGCGGGCCGGCGGCGGTTCCGATCAGGTAGTATGTGTCCTCGACATTGGTGACCCAATCGCGAAGGGCCTCGTTCATGGCGTCCTTCAGCGTGCCGTGGCCGGCGGTGACCGGCCGCACTTCGGCGCCCAGCAGCTTCATGCGGAACACATTCGGCTTTTGGCGCTCGACGTCGGTGGCGCCCATATAGACGACGCAAGGGTAGCCGAAGCGGGCGGAGACCGTTGCGGAGGCGACGCCGTGCTGGCCGGCCCCGGTCTCGGCGATGATGCGCTTCTTGCCCATGCGCTTGGCCAGAAGAATCTGGCCGAGGCAGTTGTTGATCTTGTGCGAGCCGGTGTGGTTGAGGTCCTCGCGCTTGAGATAGATCCTGGCGCCGCCGAGATGCTTGGTCAGGCCCTCGGCGAAATAGAGCTTGGACGGCCGCCCCGCGTAGAAGGTGGAGAGCGCCGAGAGTTCCGCCTTGAAGGCCGGATCGTTCTTGGCTTTGTTCCACTCCTGCTCCAGGTCGAGGATCAGCGGCATCAGCGTCTCGGCGACGAAACGGCCGCCGAACATTCCGAACATGCCCTGTTCGTCGGGTCCGGTGCGGAAGGAATTGGGCTCGATGGGCTTGTTCATGGCTTTTCCTGGTAGCGCGTCCGAGAGAGCCGGGGCTTGTGCCGCTTGGCGGCAGGCGGCGCGGGGCTCAACGAGCCATAAGCCTTTCTGGGGCAGAAAGTAAACCGCCGAGCAGGCTCAGGCGGGGTTCAGGCGCGCTCCCCAGCCGCTGCGCGGCGCACGGCCGCGAAGAATTCGGCGATCAGGCCGACATCCTTGACGCCCGGCGCGCGCTCAACGCCCGACGAGACGTCGAGGCCCGGCGGCGCCGCGATGCGCAGCGCCTCCGCGACATTGGCGGCGTTGACGCCGCCCGACAAAAGGTAATCGGTGCCCGGCTCCAGCGCTGACAGCAGTCGCCAGTCGAAAGCGACGCCGTTGCCGCCTGGCAACTCCGCGCCCTTCGGCGGCTTGGCGTCGAGCAGCAGCCGGTCGGCGACGCCGCGATAGGGTACGAGGCGGGCAAGATCGGCGGCGTCTCGCACGGAGATCGCCTTCATCACCGGCAGTCGATAGCGTGCCTTCACCGCTCCAACGCGCTCCGGCGTTTCGCTGCCGTGAAGCTGCAGCATGTCGGGCGCCATGGCGGTGACAATCGCGTCGAGCGTGGCATCGTCGGCATCGACCGTGACGGCCACCGCGCGGGCGCGACCATGAGCGGCGCGGCGGAGCCGGCCGGCCTCGTCCGGCGCGATGTTGCGCGGGCTTTTAGGGAAGAAGATGAAGCCGACGTCGGTGGCGCCGCCGGCGAGCGCCGCGTCGACCGCCTCGGGCGTCTTCAGGCCGCAGATCTTGATGTCGAGCGCCATGCGCGGGCACCTGCCACGAAAACGGGGCCGTGTCGATGGTCGGCACGCCCTGCGCAGACGCGACATGAGGCCCATAGGCAGCGGAGGATGCGCGCTCTATGGTGACGAAGGGCCGGGCAGGCGGAACGTATGCCAAGGCCCGAGAGGTGGTGGCATGGTTGCCCAGACGGCGGCGCAACTTCCTGACGATACGCGGCGGGTCTTCGCGGAGAACCTGCGCGCCGCCTGCGCCCGCCATCGCTCGATTTCCGAAGTCTGCCGCGACCTCGGCATCAACCGCCAGCAGTTCAACAAATATCTGTCGGGCGCATCGTTTCCTTCCGCCTATAATCTGCGGCGCATCTGCGACTATTTCGGGATCGACGATGCGGCGATGCTGCGGGCGCAGGTCGACGACGCCGGAGCGGCCGACCCGTCGGCGGCCGATCTGCTGTTCGGCCCGATTTTGCGCCGCATGCGCAACGCCGGCTCCGACGCATCGCGCAAGCTTGAGCGCTACGTCGGCTACTACCACTCCTACTACTGCTCGCCCGCCTTTCCGGGACGCATCCTGAAGTCGGTGTCGCGCATCTATCGCAGCGAGGGCCTTTTCTTCGATCGCACCATGGAGCGCTCGGTCAATCGCGACGGCGCCCATGTCAGCATCATGCTCAACCGCTACACCGGCACGGTGATCCACACGGACGACCGTATCTACGTGCTTCACCAGCACATGGCGCTGCACCAGACCCTGTCGATGGTGGCCTTCTATCCGTCCTACGTGGCGACGCCGCGGCTTTTGTCGGGCGTGTTCGTGTCGGTGTCCAGTGGTCCCGGCCGCCAGCCCTTTGCGTCGCGGTGCGTCTACGAGTATCACGGCCGCGCGCCGAACCTGCGCAAGATGCTTTCGGCATGCGGCGCGTACCAGTCCGGCCACGGCGAGATCGGCGACGAAATCTCCCGCCGTCTCGACAACCATATCTCCGACGACACCGTGCTTCGCGCGATGGAATACTGAGCGTCACCCTTCGCGGGCTTGCGCGACTTTATGCTGTATTGCGCTGCGAATTCAGCAACGGTAGCGAAATTGTGCACCGCAGTCAGCATGCTACCTTCGATCGTCGCAACAGTGAATACGCGTCGAAGAGGTAGCATCGAGCATGGCTTCCCGTCCCCGCATTGCCATCGCCGGCATGCAGCACGAGACCAACACTTTCGCGCCTTTCGGCGCCACCTATGACGATTTCGTCCGCGCCGACGGCTGGCCGGAAATGACCCGCGGCGACGCCATCATCGACGTCTTCACGCCGCTCGCCATTCCGATCGGCGGCTTCATCCGCGCGGCACGGGCCGAGTGCGATTTCGTGCCGCTGGTGTGGGCGGCCGCCGAACCCTGCAGCTACGTCACCGACGATGCCTTCGATCGCATCTCGGCCATGATCTGCGACGGCATCGCCGCGGCCGGCCATCTGGACGCCGTCTATCTCGACCTGCACGGCGCGATGGTGGTGGAATCGCATGAGGACGGCGAGGGAGAACTGATGCGCCGCGTGCGCGCGGTCGTGGGGCCGGACCTGCCGTTCGTCGTCAGCCTCGACATGCACGCCAACATCACCGAGGGGATGGTCGCCAACAGTGACGCTCTCGCCGTCTACCGCACCTACCCGCATATCGACATGCTGGAGACGGGAGAGCGGGCCTATTCGCTGCTGCGCCAGCGCATGGCCAACGGCCGGGCCTTCCACAAGGCGCTGCGCAAGCCACCTTTCCTCATCCCGCTCTACACGCAGTGCACGGATTTCGAGCCTTGCAAGAGCCTCTACGCAGGCCTGCCGGCGCTGGAGCGTGGTGGAGTCGCCAACATCGACATCGGCATCGGCTTTCCGCCGGCCGACATCGCCGAATGCGGCCCGGCGGTCGTCGCCTACGGTACCGACGCGGCGGCGGTCGACGCCGCCGCCGACAAGGTCCTGGCCGCCATCAACGCCGCGGAGTCTCAATTCAGCAGCCCGCTGCTGACCCCTGCCGAGGCGACCAGCTATGCCATGCGCCACGGCCGCCCGGGCGAACCGATCGTGATCGCCGATCTGCAGGACAATCCGGGCGCCGGCGGCACCTCCGACACCGTCGGCCTGCTGAGGGCGATGGTGGAGGGTGGCGTGCGCGAAGGCGCGCTAGGCCTTCTGTGGGACCCGCAGACGGCGGCTCTGGCCCATGAAGCCGGCGTCGGCGCCGAACTCGAACTCGCCATCGGCGGCCGCTACGGCTACGACGCCGAACCGTTCCGCGCACGGGTGCGCGTCGAGGCGCTGTCGGACGGCCACTTCACCTGCCACGGCGCCATCCTGGGCGACCTCACCGTTTCGCTCGGGAAGATGGCGCGCCTGCGCATCCTCGACGACGGGTCGGACGTCCAGGTCGCCGTCTGCAGCGTGCGCTATCAGTGCCTCGACCAGGGCCTGCTGCGCGCCGTCGGCATCGAGCCGAAGGACCAGGCGATCGTGGCGCTGAAGAGCAGCGTGCATTTCCGCGCCGATTTCGACTCGATCGCCAAGGAGATCATCCTGGTCGAGTCACCGGGCGCGAATTTCTGCCGTGGCGAGACGGTCACCTACAAGAACCTCCGCTCCGGAGTGCGGCTCGGACCTTGCGGCCCGGCCAATTGAACAACGATTTGGGAAACAATGGGAGACTGACATGAGACGACTGCTACTGGGATTGCTGCTTTCGGCCACGATGCTGACGGCTCCCGCCGCCTTCGCCGAAACGCCCGCCAACACGCTGGTGGTGGCCAAGAACATCGACGACATCGTGACGATGGATCCGGCCGAGATCTACGAGCTGTCCAACTCGGAGGTCGCCGTCAATGTCTACGACCGGCTGATGGGCCTCGAGATCGGCGACATGTCGACCGTGGTGCCCAAGGCGGCCGAGAGCTATTCGGTCAGCGAGGACGGCAAGACCTTCACCTTCAAGCTGAAGCCCGGCCTGAAATTCCATTCCGGCAATCCGCTGACCGCCGAGGACGTGGAGTTTTCGCTGGAGCGCGTGATCCTGCTTAACCTCACCCCCGCCTACCTGTTCCAGGGCCTCGGCTGGAACCAGGACAACGTCAAGGACATGGTGCGGGCCGTCGATCCGCTGACGCTGGAGTTCACGGTCGCCGACAAATACGCGCCGACCTACGTGCTCAACCTGATGAGCACCGTCACCTCTTCCATCGTCGACAAGAAGGAGGCGCTGGCGCACGAGAAGGATGGCGACCTCGGCCATGACTGGCTGAAGACCAATTCGGCCGGCTCCGGCGCCTACAAGATGCGCGCCTGGAAGGCCAACGAATCGGTCGTCATGGAGGCCAATCCCGACTTCCGCCTCGGTGCGCCGAAGACCGAGCGCGTCATCATCCGCCACATTCCCGAGGGCTCCGCGCAGCGGCTGCTGATCGAGAAGGGCGACGTCGACATCGCCCGCAACCTGACGCCGGACCAGATCAAGGGCATTGAGGGAAATGCCGACCTGAAGGTCGAGACCTTCCCGAAGGCGACCGTCTACTATCTAGGCCTCAGCCAGAAGATCGAGCCCCTGAAGAACCCCAAGGTGCAGGAAGCGCTGCGCTGGCTGATCGACTACCAGGGCATGTCCGAAACCTTCCTCAAGGGCCAGATGCAGGTTCATCAGGCGTTCTGGCCGGCCGGCTTCTTCGGCTCGCTGGAGGACAATCCCTATAAGCTCGACGTGGCCAAGGCCAAGGCGCTGCTGGCGGAGGCCGGCTATCCGGACGGCTTCGAGATCCAGCTCGAGATCGCCAATACGCAGCCCTACAGCGCGATCGCGCAGTCGATCCAGTCGACCTTCGCGGAGGCAGGCATCAAGGTCAAGATCAATGCCTCCGAGGTGAAGCAGGCGCTGACGAAATACCGCGCCCGCGAGCATGAGATGATCTACATGTACTGGGGACCGGATTATCTCGACCCCAACGCCAATGCCGACAGCTTCGCCAACAATCCCGACAACAGCGACGCCTCGCCGTCCAAGCCGCTCGCCTGGCGCAACAGCTGGGACATCCCGGAAATCACCGCGGAGACCCGCGCTGCCCTGCAGGAGAGCGACACGGACAAGCGCCGGCAGATGTATCTCGACCTGCAGTCCAAGCTGCAGAAGTCGGGCCCGTTCATCAACATGTTCCAGGAGAGCGAGCAGACGGTGCTGCGCAACAACGTCGAGGGCTTCTTCTCCGGCCCCAACGCCGACCTCGTCTTCTACTACGAAGTCACCAAGTAAGCGCGCGCCGGCAGGTCGATGAGCATCGACGCGACGAAAGCCGGCCGGGGGGACGCCGCATGGCGCCTCCCCGGCTCGGGCTTCGCCTACGAG
>JAEUMA010000239.1 GCA_016793565.1 Rhizobiaceae bacterium | reverse complement strand
CCTCTTTCGGACGCCTGGCAGGTCGCCGTCGGCGAGCCGGTGCGCATGGAAGTGGAGGGCCGCAGCGTCTCCGGCCACATCAAGGCCGTCGACACGGATCGCAACGGCGCGCTCTCGGCCGATAACGAGGTCGAGGCACAGAACATGGCGATCGTCCACATCGCCACCGACGAGCCGATCGACACTGCCCTGTTCGGCAGCGAGATCACCGTGCACGTGCTGAGGGCAGAGGCGCTCGCGCGCCGCGCCTGGGCCTATCTCCAGGACAAGGCGCCGGTCTGGCTCACCCGCGGCTGAAGCGTATCGTCGTCGCTTTCCACCGTGCTGCCGCCTGAGAAAAGGCGGGTCACCGAGAACTTGATCTCGGCGCCGTTGTCGTCCTTGCCCTCGACGTTCGAGCTGCGGATCGAATAGTTGCCGCCGAGTTCGAGCCGCCACAGCGGTGACACGTTGCGGCCGATGGCGACCGCCACCTTCTGCGTGAAATCCTGGCGCACGACGCCGGTATCGACACCGCTGGTGAGCGGCCCGCCATAGCGCGTGAAGTAGGGGTTGTAGCTCGCCAGCGCATAGAAGCCGGTCACGCTGCCGATGTCGAATTCCTGGCGGATCGAGAAGGTGGCCCCGATGATGCCGCGGCTGTCCTCGGCGGTCTGCGCGTCTTCCCAGCGTGCGTTGCCGCGTAGCCCCAGCGTGGTCTGCGGGGTCAGGTCGTAGGTGACGCGCCCGTCGCCTTCCACCGCCCAGCCGTCGAGATCGGATTCGTCGTCGTCGTTGGCTTCGAGCCGCAGCGTGGCCGCCGTCGATGTGAGCGGGTTGATGTCCGTATTGTAGTTGAGCAGGCCGTAGAGTGTGCGCCGGTAGCTCTCATAGTCGATGTAGCGCGATTTGAAGCCGATCAGCGCCTGGATCTCCGCGCGCGTGCCGGGCACGTTGTATACATAACCTCCGTTGAGATCGTAGGAGGCGCGGTCGACGCCGGAAAATTCGAGATAGGGCCGGCCCTCGAGCCGCGCCTGGAACCGCAGGCGGTCGCCGTTCGGCGAGATCACGCGGTCGTAGCGCATGCGCAGGTCGGCGCCGACGAAGCTCGACCCCTCGTCCGGTAGCAAGTCCTCGGTCTGGTTGTCGTCGAAGAAATCGTCGTCCGGCGCGCTGACGTTGCTGTTGTAGCCCACCGATACCGTGATCGAGCCCGAGAACTGGTCCGGCCGCAGATCGTCGTCGATGCGCCCGCGCAGCTTGGCGATGCGCTCCGGTGCCGAGCCTGCCGCGTAGGCCGCCTCTAGTCTCGCCAGCCACTGGTTCGCCAGGGCCAGCCTGTTGGTGCGGCTGTAGAGGTCCACGAGGCCGAGGACGGCGCCGTTGTTTTCCACCAGCACCGCGTCGCTGACGCCGTCCTGGGAGCCCAGCATGCTCATATAGACGGCTTCGGCTTCCTGCCACTCCCAGGCGCGCGTCAGAAGCCGCGCATGGGCGTTGGCTACGCGCTCGTTGCCGGGATTGGCGGCGTAGAAGGCCCGCGAGCGTTCCAGCGCCTCGGCGGGCGGCAGGGCGTTGATCTCGGCCAGCGCCGCGTCGATGCGCGCGTTCTCCGCGGCGATCCGCTCTTTCTCCGCCCGTTCCCGGGCCTTGCGGGCCTCGGCTGCCGCGCGCTCGGCCGCACGGGCCTGCTCGCGGGTAATGCGTTCGTCGAGATCGGCGACACGCTGCGCCTTCTGTGGCGTCTCTGCCGTCGCC
>JAEUMA010000235.1 GCA_016793565.1 Rhizobiaceae bacterium | reverse complement strand
CAGGGCTGCCAGCCGATCTGGCCGGCGAGCGCGCTGCCCATCGGAACGTCGGCGGTCACCGCCAGCACGTCCACGAGCTCGACGGCGGGCGCCGCCGGCTGCTGCTGCACCGCCGCTCGCGGCGGTGGGGCGGAGGCCATGTTTTTCGCGATGTAGCCGGCGCCACCCGCCGCTGCCACCGCCACACCCAGGATAATCAGTCGGGAACCCGCCATGTCGTCCGAACCTCGTCGCCGGCATTCCACCAAGCCGGGTCAGACATTGCAGCGGCAATCGTCAAATTAGGGTTAATGCAATGCTTACAATCGTGATTAATGGAACGTTGACGGTTGCGCGCATCGACAAAAAAGGCGGCCGGAGCCGCCCTTGCATCATGCCTGGTTGCAGAGGGTCAGCCGCCTGCTAGCCTGTCGATCGCCCACAGCATCAGCGGCGAGCGCGGGTAGACCGCGATGCCGGCGATACCAAGCGCGATGCCGTAGGGAACGCCCTTGGTGCCCTGCGTGAAGTTGCGCAGGAAAATGTTGTGGCCGGTATAGGCCGAAAGCGGAGATGCCCTGTAGGCGAGAATGGCCATGGTCAGCACGCCGCCGAAGAAGGCGGAAAACACCGCATACTGCATTAGCGGCATGCCGAAGCCCATCCACAGCGCGGTGGCGGCGATCAGCTTGGCATCGCCGCCGCCCATCGCGCCCAGCGCAAACATGCCGAAGGTCAGAGTGAGGGCCAGCGCGCCGGCGAGCAGGTGCCAGCCGAACGCGGTCCATTCCATTCCGGTCAGCGGCGCTATGACCACGAAGGCGCCGAGCAGCACCAGAGGAACGCGATTGGCGATCGTCATCGACAAAGTGTCGGAGACGGCGGAGAAAACCATGCAGAACGGAAAGACGACAAGTATTGCCGCGACAAGCATCTCTTGAAACTCCGGCGTTCTTTCCAGAACAGGCTTAGCATCCGTGAGTTAAGGGAGCGTGATGTCCAAGAGGACAGTTGCAGCTTCCAAAACGACCAAAAGGCCGCTCTTTCGAGCGGCCTTCCGGAAGAAGTCGAGAAGGCTGCGTCTTACTCGCCGCCGCCGCCGCCAGCACCCGAAACCTGCGTCGAGATGTCCTCGAACTTCGAGTTCAGCGTGGTGCCGAGGTTGCCGGCGCCAACCATGATGGCCAGGGCGATCAGAGCGGCGATCAGGCCGTATTCAATGGCCGTTGCACCGGACTCGTCCTTGACGAAGCGAGCGAAAATCTTGTTCATGAGAGAGCTCCTTACTCCACGTTTGTACAGCACTTCCGTCAACTTTCTTCGGTGTTGATCGGATGAGTGCAATCTATGCGGAAGCTCTTTCGATCGGCTTAAGAAACAGTCTTACCGAAAGGTTGCGGGGCAGCGGCGTGTTGTTTGGTTAACCGGTGTATAAGCGGCAGATCCCCTGAGCGCCAAACGCCAACCCTTGAAAACCAAGGCTTTGCGCAGATCATGCCCGCCGTGCGAGGCGTGGCCGCCCGTCCACGGTTGACGCCGGGCGCCATTCCGGTTGAGTTAACGAATGGCAACGGATCGAGGTGCGGAATGAACGACGAGGCGCTGGTCGTCATCGACATGCAGAACGACTTCTGCCCCGGCGGCAGCTTGGCGGTGGCGGGCGGCGACGACATCGTTCCGCTGGTCAACGACCTGATCGCCGGCTTCGACCATGTGGTGATGACGCAGGACTGGCATCCGGCCGGCCATTCCAGCTTCGCCTCCAGCCAGCCCGGCAAACAGCCGTTCGAACAGGTCGAGATGTCGTACGGCCTGCAGACGCTCTGGCCGGACCATTGCATCCAGGGCAGCATCGGCGCCGAGTTCCATCCGGGCATCGTCTGGACCAAGACCGAACTGGTTATCCGCAAGGGCTTCGACCCGGCCATCGACAGCTATTCGGCGTTCTTCGAGAACGACCGCACCACGCCGACTGGCCTTGCCGGCTATCTGCGCGAACGCGGCATAGGCAAGGTCGTCCTGGTCGGGCTCGCGACAGATTTCTGCGTGGCCTTCTCGGCGCTCGACGCGGTTTCGCACGGCTTCGACACCACGGTGAGGCTCGACGCCTGCCGCGGGATCGACCTCGGCGGTTCGATGGACGCCATGCTGACGGCCATGCGCGGGGCCGGGGTGCGGCTCGTCTGACCCCTTAGCCGACGCCGACATAGCG
>JAEUMA010000211.1 GCA_016793565.1 Rhizobiaceae bacterium | reverse complement strand
CCGCAGCTTTCGCAAATCTTCGACGTTGAAGGTTTGCCGGTCTGGCCGAAGCTGCCAATCTCCCCCCTTGAGGGGGAGATGGCCGGCAGGCAAGAGGGGGGTGCGCAGGAGCGCCGCCATCGCCGACGATCCGTTTAGCTTCGCCGCCGCCCCATGAAAATCCTCGTGCTACACGCCCATCCGGTCGAGACCAGTTTCAATGCCGCGCTGCACCGGCTGATCCTGGAGCGGCTGGCGGCGCGCGGCCACGCGGTCGACGACTGCGACCTCTACGCCGAGGATTTCGACCCGCGGCTAAGCCGCGCCGAGCGCCTCGGCTACCACGAGACGCCGCAAAATATCGAGCCGGTCCGGCAGTATGTCGATCGGCTGCGGTGGGCCGAAGCTCTCGTGCTGTGCTTTCCCGTCTGGAACTACGGCTACCCGGCGATCCTCAAAGGCTTCTTCGACCGCGTCTTCCTCCCCGGCGTGTCGTTCAACCTGATCGAGGGCAAGGCGACGCCCAGCCTGCACAACATCGGCAAGGCCGCGGTGGTGACCAGCTATGGCGGCAGCCGCTGGCGTGCCATGCTGATGGGCGACCCGCCGCGGAAACTCGCCAAGCGCCTGCTGCGCTCGACGATCAAGCCCCTCGCGCCGGTCACCTACCTCGCGCACTACTCCATGAACCTCTCGACCGACGCCTCGCGGGACGCCTTCATGCGCAAGGTCGGCGCGACCATGGACCGCTTCTGATGCGCTGCCTGGTGGTCCACTGCCATCCGGTTCCTGAAAGTTTCGGCGCGGCGCTGCGCGACGTAGCCCTTTCCGCACTTGCGGAGCGTGGCTTCGAGGTCAGGCTCGTAGATCTCTACGAAGAAGGTTTCGAACCGGTCCTGAGTTCCGAAGAGCGGCGCAACATGGAAAACGCGCCGACCGATCCGAAGCTCGCGCCGCATATCGACAATCTGCGTTGGGCGCAGGCCATCCTGTTCGTCTACCCGACATGGTGGTACGGCCTGCCTGCCATGCTGAAGGGTTGGCTGGACCGGGTCTGGTGGACCGACGTCGCCTTCAAGCTTCCGCCCGACGGCGGCCGCATCGTTTCGCTGGTTGGTCATATCAGCAAGGTCGGCGTCGTCACGACATGCGGCGCGTCCTGGCCGATCTCCTTGCTGATGGGCCAACCGGGGCGCAAGACGCTGCTGCGCGGCGTCCGCGCGCTCTGTGCCCCGCGCAGCAGCACGCTCTATCTGGCGCACTACAATATGGACCGCTCGACGCCTGAGAGCCGCGCGGCCTATCTGGCGAAGGTGCGCAAAAGACTCGCGCGGTGGTGATTTACGCCGCTAGGCGCGCACCCGCTCTGCCTTCGGGTCGTACATCGGCTTGAGCGAGGCTTCCGCCGAAAAGCGTTCGCCGGCGATTTCGATCTCGTAGGCCGAGCCGAGCACGTCCGCTTCGCTTTCGCCGGTGCAGGGCACGTAGCCCAGGCCGATCGCACCGCCGAGGAAGTGCCCGTAGTTGCCGGAGGTGATGGTGCCGACTATCTTGCCGTCGCGCACGATCGCTTCATTGTGAAACAGCAAAGGCTGGTTGTCCCTCAGGCGGAACTGGACGAGGCGGGCACGCAAGCCTTCGTCGCGCCGGCAGAGGACGGCGTCGCGTCCGATGAATTCGCCCTTGCCGGTCTTCACCGCGAAGCCGAGGCCGGCTTCCAGCACATGGTCCTCGTCGGTGATGTCGTGGCCGAAATGGCGGTATGCCTTCTCGATGCGGCAGGAATCCAGCGTATGCAGGCCGCAGAGTCTTAGGCCGAGGTCGGCGCCGGCTGTCTCGATCGCTTCGAACACATGCGCGGCCTGGTCGGTCGACACGTAGAGTTCCCAGCCGAGTTCTCCGACATAGGTGACGCGGTGGGCGCGGGCGGCGCCCATGCCGATCTCGATCTCCTGAAACGTTCCGAACGGGTTGTTTTCATTCGAGAAATCGTTCGGGCTAACCCTTTGAATCAGGTCGCGGGACTTCGGCCCCATGAGGCAAAGCACGCTCTCGGCCGCCGTCACGTCGGTGACGACCACGAACTCGTCGCCGATATGGCGGCGCAGCCAGGCGAGGTCGCGCTGCAGCGTCGCACCCGGCACCACCAGGAAGAACGCTGTCTCGGATAAGCGGGTGACGGTGAGGTCGCTCTCGATTCCGCCGCGCGCGTTGAGCATCTGCGTGTAGACGATGCGGCCCGCCGGCACGTCGACATCGTTGGCGCAAAGCCGCTGAAGGAAGCGTGGAGCGTCGCGACCTTCGACACGGATCTTGCCGAACGAGGTCATGTCGAACAGGCCGACGCCGGTTCGCACGGCCATGTGCTCCTCACGCTGGTTGTCG
>JAEUMA010000209.1 GCA_016793565.1 Rhizobiaceae bacterium | reverse complement strand
CCAGCTCGACGGCTCGCGCGCCGCCTTCGATCAGCTGGCGGAGGTGGTCGACGCGGTCGGCGACCGCATCGACGTGATGATGGACGGCGGCATCCAGCGCGGGACCCATGTCGTCAAAGCGCTGGCGATGGGCGCCAAGGCGGTGGGGATCGGCCGCTACTATCTCTATCCGCTGGCCGCCGCGGGCCAACCGGGTGTCGAAAGGGCGCTCGCCCAGCTCAAGGCCGAAACCGTCCGTGCCATGAAGCTGATGGGCTGCTCGTCGGTCAGCGAACTGTCGCGCCGCAACCTGCGGATACGATAGTCTATCGACGCAGGTGGCCGAGCGGCACGCGGCCGGGGCCCTTGATGTTCTGCAGGACGAGCTGGGTCTGCACGTCGCGCACGCCCTGCATGCGCATCAGCCGATGCATGACGAATTCGTTGAGGTCGTCGACGGTCGGCACCATTACCTGCATCAGGAAGTCGTGCGCACCCGTCAGCGTCCAACAGGCCGAGACCTCGTCCATCCGCTCCACCGCCGCGATGAAGGCCTCCGGCGAGCCGTCGCTGTGGCTGGTCAGGCGCACATGCACGAACACCTCCACCATCAGCCCGACGGCGCGGCGGTCGATCACGGCCCGGAAACCGGCGATCACCCCCGCTTCCTGCAAGGAGTCGAAACGGCGGGCGCACGGCGTCGCCGATAGGCCGATCTCCTGGGCGAGTTCCGAAACCGGTTTGCGGCCGTCATGCTGCAGCCGGTCGAGGATGCGCACCTCGAATTCATCGAACTGAGGCATATTCACTCCAATCTAGAGCGCTCTGAGAGAGTTTCACCTAAAAGGCGCTCATATCAAGCGGAAAAGGCGAATGGCGCTCGGTGCGGCCGGCTATAGTTCCTCGAAAGAGTAGACGAGGAGAACCAGCCGTGGAACTCAGTGTGCGCGACTATGCTCGGGAATGCGCGGAGCAGGGATTGCGCGGCGACTATTCGCGATGCCGCGCCGACTTCACCGTCGAACAGAGCTATGACTACTCGGCCGAGGAACAGGAAGTCTGGCGCCTGCTTTGCGAGCGCCAGACAGGGCTGACGGCCAGGCTCGCGCATCGCTCCTATCTGGACGGCGTCTCCGCTCTCGGCCTGACGGAGCGGATCCCCGATTTCGGCACCGTGAGCGACCGGCTCCGTCTTCTCTCGGGCTGGGAGATCGTCGCGGTGCCGGGCCTCATTCCGGCGGGGCCGTTCTTCGACCATCTCGCCAACCGCCGTTTTCCCGTGACCAACTGGCTGCGCGAGAGGCGCGAACTCGACTACATCGTCGAGCCGGACATGTTCCACGACTTCTTCGGACACGTGCCGATCCTCGCGCAGCCGGCCTTCGCGGACTTCATGCAGCTCTACGGCACCAAAGCCGCGCAGGCCTTCGAACTGGGTGGCGGCGACATGATGACCCGGCTCTACTGGTACACCGCCGAATACGGCCTCATCCAGCAACCCGGCGCGCCCGTGAAGGCCTTCGGCGCTGGTCTCATGTCGTCCTTCACGGAATTGCAGTTCGCCGTCGACGGCGAGGGTGCCCACCACGTCCCGTTCGAGATCGAAACGGTGATGCGCACTGCCTACGAGATCGACAAGTTCCAGCGCGCCTATTTCGTGCTGCCGTCCTTCGAGGCGCTCAGGCGGGCTCTCGACCGTTCGGATATCGCCGCGCTGGTCGGGCGGTGGAAGGACGCCGGACCGCTCGATCCGTCGTCGTTGTAGCCCGTCGCTAGCGCGTAGCGATCAGCACCAGGATGCCGCCGACGATCAGCAGGCATCCCGCCACCTCCAACCGGTTGATTCGCTCGCGGAAGAAGAAGACCGTGGCGGCGAAGGTGAACAGCATCTCGATCTGGCCGAGCGACTTCACCACCGCGGCCTGCTGCAAAGTCATCGCCATGAACCAGCCGAACGAGGCCGAGGCGCCCGCCGCCCCGGTCAGCAGCGACAGTTTCCATGCAGCCGCGATGCGCGGCAGTTCGCCGGGTTCGCGCCACAGCATCCAGACCAGCATCAGTACGGTCTGAAGCGTGATGACGACGGCGAGCGTGGTCGCCGCCTGCATCATGAAGTTGGGACCCGCGAGCGCCAGCGACGCGCCCCGGTAGGCGACCGCCGAGACGCCGAACAAGGTGCCCGAAGCCAGCCCGACCAGCGCGTTGCGGGTGAACACGGAAGTCACCAGCGCACGCCATCCGAAGGCGATATGCGCGACCGAGATCAGCATCACGCCGAAGACGCTGATCGCGATGGCTGCAATGGCGCCGGCGGTCGCTTTCTCGCCGAGGAACAGCAGGCCGAACAGTGCGGCCTGCGCGGGCTCGGTGCGCGAATAGGCGGTGCCGACCGCGAAGTTGCGGAAGGAAAACAGGTGGATCAGCAGGAAGGTGGCGGCGATCTGCGTCAGCCCGCCGACCGTCGCCCAGCCGAGGAAACGCGCATTCGGCGAAGGGAGCGGGTAGCCCGCGCCGAAATGCAGGCCGCCGACGAAAAGCAGTGCGAAGGGCAGGCCGAAGCCGAAGCGCACGAAGGTGGCTCCGGTCGTGCCCATCACGCTCTTGAGATGCTTCTGCACCGCCGACCGCAGATTCTGCAGAAAGGCGGCTGCGATTGTGATGACGATCCAGGGTTCCATGACGAAGCGGCCGATTTTCAAAAGCCGCGTCTAGATTCGGCCCGCGATCGACGCAAGCGCCCGATGGCCAACCACCATGTGCCGATTCGTCAGCGGCCGTCAGGCTGCTTCGGAAATGCCGGGAACGAGCCGCACACGATTGCGTCCGCGAGCCTTGGCCTCGTAGAGCTGCTTGTCGGCCGAGCGCATCAATTCCGAAACCGTCGCGCCGGGAGCGCAACTGATCCCGCCGATGCTGACGGTCAGCGGCACGGCATCGCTCTTCTCCGGCCTGAACAGGATCTGTTCGACCTCGCGGCGAATGCGTTCGGCGACCCTGGCCGCCTCCTGGTCGTGCGCGCCTACCAGAAAGGCTGCGAATTCCTCGCCGCCGATGCGGCCGACGAAGTCTCCCTTGCGGACCGCGCGCTCGATGGCGGCGGCGATCTCCAGCAACGCTTCGTCGCCGGCGAGGTGCCCGTAGCGGTCGTTGATCATCTTGAAGTGGTCGGCGTCAACGATCAGCAGGGCGCCGCGGCCGGCGCTCTCGCGCTGCCGGTCGAGGCGCTCGAAGAAGCTTTCGCGGTTGAGCATGCCGGTCATGTCGTCCCGGCTGGCCTTCTCGCCGAGGCGTCGGTGCGCTGCGGCCAGCTGCGCATGGGCGCGCGCGAGCTCACTATGGGCGCGCCGCAGACGGTCCGCCTGCCAGAACGTGTAGGTGCTCGCCGGAAACGCCACGACGATCGGGCACAGGATGCACATCAGCCAGGCATTTCCGTCGACGACGCCGCCGATCGCCGGCACGATCAGCGCAACTGCCGCCAGCGAGGCGAGGGCGGACGCCGCGGCGGCGAGCGTAGCTTTGACGAGGATGATTTTCATGGCCGCTCCCGTGCGGCCGCAACCTCGCAGCAACGGTTGAAGTTCGCGTTGCATCGGTGTCGACAATTTTAACGAACCGGCAAAGCCGACCCGCCGCCATGCTCGCCATTTCGGATCCGCCGTGGCAGAAAGGC
>JAEUMA010000149.1 GCA_016793565.1 Rhizobiaceae bacterium | reverse complement strand
GAACATGCGCGCTCCAGGCATGACGCTGCACAAGATGCCGCTGTTTGCCTGGTCGGTTCTGATCACCGCCTTCCTGCTGCTTCTGTCGCTGCCCGTGCTTGCTGGCGGCATCACAATGCTGCTCACCGACCGCAACTTCGGTACCACCTTCTTCGCTCCCGAGGGCGGCGGCGACCCGATCCTGTTTCAGCACCTGTTCTGGTTCTTCGGTCACCCGGAAGTCTACATCCTGATCCTGCCGGGCTTCGGCATCGTCAGCCACATCGTTTCGACCTTCTCGAAGAAGCCTGTGTTCGGCTATCTCTGCATGGCCTACGCGATGGTCGCCATCGGCGTCGTGGGCTTCATCGTGTGGGCGCACCACATGTACACGACCGGCCTGACGCTCGACACGCAGCGCTACTTTGTGTTCGCCACGATGGTGATCGCGGTGCCTACCGGCGTGAAGATCTTCTCCTGGATCGCCACCATGTGGGGCGGTTCGATCTCCATGCGCACCCCGATGCTGTGGGCGATCGGCTTCATCTTCCTCTTCACCGTGGGCGGCGTCACCGGCGTTCAGCTGGCCAATGCCGGACTCGATCGTTCGCTGCACGACACCTACTACGTCGTCGCGCACTTCCATTACGTGCTGTCGCTCGGCGCCGTGTTCGCCATCTTCGCCGGCTGGTACTACTGGTTCCCGAAGATGAGCGGCTACATGTACTCGCCGTTCATCGCCCGCACCCATTTCTGGGTCACCTTCGTCGGCGTGAACCTGGTGTTCTTCCCGCAGCACTTCCTGGGTCTCGCTGGCATGCCGCGCCGCTACATCGACTATCCGGACGCGTTCGCCGGCTGGAACATGGTGTCGTCCTACGGCTCGTACATCTCGGGCGTGGGCGTGCTGATCTTCCTCTACGGCGTGTTCGAGGCCTTCTCGAAGAAGCGGATCGCCGGCGCCAACCCGTGGGGCGAAGGCGCCACCACGCTGGAATGGCAGCTGCCTTCTCCGCCGCCCTACCACCAGTGGGAACAGCTGCCGCGCATCAAGTAGCGCGCGACGAATCAGGGTTGCCGGCTCGCCGGCGGCCCTTGCCAGACGGAACGATGGTCTACGCATGGCCCTGATCGAAAAGAGCGACGTCGATGGCGCGTTTCCCATGTCGGAAGCGACGGCACGCGACTATCTGAGCCTGCTCAAGCCTCGGGTAATGTCGCTGGTCGTTTTCACCGCTTTCGTCGGCATGGTCGCGGCGCCGGTCGCGCTCAATCCTGCGATAGCAATGGTGGCGATCGTTTCGATCGCCATCGGCGCGGGCGCTTCGGGCGCGCTCAACATGTGGTACGACGCGGACATCGACGCGGTCATGAAGCGCACGGCTTCTCGTGCCATTCCGAGCGGCCGCGTATCTCCGGGCGAGGCGCTCAGTTTCGGTCTGGTTCTGTCGGCGCTTTCGGTGCTGACGCTCGGCGTGTTCGTGAACTGGCTGTCGGGCGCGCTTCTGGCCTTCACCATCTTCTTCTACGCTGTTGTCTATACGATGTGGCTCAAACGCTGGACGCCGCAAAACATCGTTATCGGCGGCGCTGCCGGCGCATTTCCGCCAATGATCGGCTGGGCGGCCGCCACAGGCAGCGTCAGCCTGGAGAGCGTGCTGCTCTTCCTGATTATCTTCCTGTGGACCCCACCGCATTTCTGGGCGCTGGCGCTTTTCAAACTGGACGATTACGGTCGCGCCGGCGTGCCGATGATGCCCAACGTAGCCGGCGAGGCGTCGACGCGGCGGCAGATTTTCGCCTACGCCCTCGTCGTTGCGGTGGTCGGCGTCCTGCCATGGGTGATGGGCTTCGCTGGCGCGGGCTATGCGGCGGTTGCGATTGTCCTTGGCGTCGGCTTCGTCTGGTACGCCTGGAAGGTGCTGCGGATGCCGCAGAGCGACCGCACCATGCGCGCGGCGAAATCCATGTTCGCGTTCTCGCTGCTTTATCTGTTCGGTGTCTTCGCAGCCTATCTGGTGGACGCGCTCGTGGGGCGGTTTTTCGCCGCAGGAGTGGCGTGAGCATCGTGGATCTGGAGACGGTCAAGCAGACGGACGCGCAGAAGAAGGCGCAGCGTAGCCGGTCTATCGCTATAGCGCTGGCTCTGGCTGCGTTCGTGATCATGGTCTATGTCGTGAGTATCGTGAAGCTCGGGCCGCAGGTCCTGGACCGGGCGATGTGAGGCGGTGGTGACACAAGCCAAGAACGACATCTCCGAGCAGGCGCGCAATCGTAACCGCGTGACAGCGGTCGCATGCCTGGCTTTCTTCGGCGGCATGATCGGGATGGCCTATGCTTCGGTGCCGCTCTACGCCATGTTCTGCCAGATCACGGGATATGGCGGCACCACCCAGCGCGTGGAGCAGTATTCGGACCGCGTGCTAGACCGCAAGATCACGGTGCGCTTCGACGCCAACGTGTCCGGCGGCCTGCCGTGGGGCTTCAAGCCGGTGGCGCGGGAAGTCACGATGCGCATCGGCGAGACCACGCAGGCGCACTATAGCGCGTCTAACCCCTTCACGACGCCGACCGCGGGCAGGGCGACCTTTAACGTGACGCCCGAACTGGCAGGCGCGTATTTCAACAAGGTCGAATGCTTCTGCTTCACCGACACTACGCTGAAACCCGGCGAAACCATCGACATGCCGGTCGTATTCTACGTCGATCCAGATATCGTCGACGTGCCGGAACTTAAGGATATCAAGACCATTACGCTGTCCTACACCTTTTTCCCCATCGATACGGCAAGGCCTCTCGCGGCGGCGCCTGCTTCGGACGGGGGCGGGGCGGCAGCGTCCGAAGCCAAGCTCGGGGGATAGACATGGCAGACGCCCACGCCAAACCAAATCACGACTATCACATTATCGATCCGAGCCCATGGCCGTTTCTCGGCTCGATGGGCGCGCTGGTCATGGCGCTCGGCGGCGTCGGCTGGATGCAGTATCTGAAGGGTAACGAGTTCCACCTCTTCGGCCTGAACCTCGCCACCCCGTGGCTGTTCTTCATCGGCCTGGCCATTGTGCTCTACACGATGTTCGGCTGGTGGTCGGACACAATCAAGGAAGCGCATGAGGGGCACCACACGCGGGTGGTCTCGCTGCACCTTCGCTACGGCATGATCATGTTCATCGCCTCCGAGGTGATGTTCTTCGTGGCCTGGTTTTGGGCTTTCTTCGACGCCAGCCTGTTCCCGGGCGAAGCGGCGCAGTATCAGCGCGCCGAGTTCACCGGCGGCATGTGGCCGCCGAAGGGCATCGAGGTGCTCGACCCCTGGCACCTGCCGCTCTACAATACCATCATTCTGCTTTTGTCGGGCACCACGGTGACCTGGGCGCACCACGCGCTCCTGCACAACGATCGCAAGGGGCTGGTCAACGGGCTGGCTCTGACGGTTGCGCTCGGCTTGCTGTTCTCGTTCGTGCAGGCGTACGAGTACATCCACGCGCCTTTCACTTTCCACGACTCGATCTACGGCGCGACGTTCTTCATGGCGACCGGCTTCCACGGGTTCCACGTCATCATCGGCACCATATTCCTGCTCGTCTGCCTGCTGCGTGCCATGCGCGGCGATTTCACGCCGAAGCAGCATTTTGGGCTCGAGGCCGCCGCCTGGTACTGGCATTTCGTCGACGTGGTCTGGCTGTTCCTGTTCGCTACGGTCTATGTCTGGGCCTCGGTCGGCGCGACGATCGCTCACGGCCACTAAGGGCCGCCGGCGGAATTTTCAGCGGGCGGCCGTGGCGACGCGGCCGCCCGCTTCCTTTCGGGGGACAGGCAGCCGTCTGCTTGGCCCCATCGGGGCAACGGCGGCTCGCCGCAAAGGGTTGAGCATTGCGGTAAACGTCTGTAGCCGGCGCCGCGAATGCTTCAGAAAGGCAATGCGATGTCGCAGGATCAGGCGCATTTTCCACCGGTCGACCCGATCCAGACCGGCCTCAAGGGACGCTGCCCGCGCTGCGGGGAGGGACGTCTGTTTTCCGGCCTGCTGAGCGTTGCGCCGCGATGCGGCGTGTGCGGGCTGGACAACAGCTTCGCCGACGCGGGCGATGGCCCGGCGGTGTTCGTCATCCTGATCATCGGCTTCATTGTCGTTGGATTGGCTCTGTGGATGGAAGTCAACTACGGGCCGCCGCTGTGGGTGCACTTCCTGCTCTGGATTCCGCTGACAGTCGTGCTCTCGCTGGTCGCCCTGCGGCTGATCAAGGGCGTGCTGATCTCGCTGCAATACGCCAACAAGGCGGCCGAAGGGCGCCTGGACAAGCCGCAATGACCGGCTCGCCTCCGGCGGGTGCCTCCGCGTCGCGGCGGCGCTTCTCCGTCTGGCTCCTGCTGTGCGCCGTGCTGGCACTCGCCGCATTGCTGGCCCTGGGCACATGGCAGGTGCAGCGGCTCCAGTGGAAGGAAGCGCTGATCGCCGATATCGAGGGGCGCATCCACTCGGCGCCGATGCCGCTTGCGCAGGCCGAGCAGATCTTCGCCGAGACGGGTGATGTGGATTATCGCCCTGTCAAGGCGTCGGGCTCCTTTCTGCACGCCGGCGAGCGGCACTTCTTTGCCACGCATGAAGGCCAGTCCGGCTTCTATGTCTACACGCCGCTGCGACTGGGCGACGGGCGCATCCTCTTCGTCAATCGCGGCTTCGTGCCCTACGAGCGGAAGGACCCCGCGACGCGACCGGAAGGGCAGGTGGAGGGGCAGGTGGAGGTGGTCGGCCTTGCGCGCAATCCGCTGCCCGGCAAGCCGTCCTTTATGGTGCCCGAGAACGATCCCGGCAAGAACCTCTTCTACTGGAAGGACATGCAGGCGATGGCCGCGACGGCCGGTCTGCCGCAGGGCACCGACGTGCTCCCTTTCTTCGTCGACGCTTTCCGCAGCGACGTGCCCGGCGGCATTCCCGTCGGCGGCGTGACCATCGTGGAACTGCCCAACAACCATCTGCAATATGCGCTCACCTGGTACGGTCTGGCGCTCGCACTGGTCGGGGTGCTGGGCATCTTCTACCTGCGGCGGGGCGAGTAGTGGGCGAATACCCGCGCCCTTGACAGCCGCGCGCCCGGCAAGCACATGAGCCGCATGCCCGTGCCTGTCGCCAAGCCCCTGTTGACCATCCGGCTCTGCCAGCCGAGGGGGTTCTGCGCGGGTGTCGACCGCGCTATCCAGATCGTCGTGCTGGCGCTGAAGAAGTATGGCGCCCCCGTCTATGTCCGCCACGAGATCGTGCACAACCGGTACGTCGTGGAAGGCCTGCAGAAACTGGGTGCGGTCTTCATCGAGGAACTCGACGAGATCCCCGAAGAGCACAAATCGTCCCCGGTGGTCTTCTCCGCGCACGGAGTGCCGAAATCTGTACCGGCGGATGCCGGCGCGCGCGGCCTCTTCTACCTGGACGCGACTTGCCCGCTGGTGTCGAAGGTCCACAAGCAGGCGATGCGCCACCAGCGTCTGGGGCGTCACGTTCTTCTGATCGGCCATGCCGGCCACCCGGAAGTGATCGGCACGATGGGACAGCTCCCGGCTGGTTCCGTGACGCTGATCGAGACGGAGGCGGACGTCGCCAACTTGCGTCCGGAAAACCCTGAGGCACTAGGTTTCGTCACGCAGACGACCCTTTCGGTTGAAGACACTGCGGGCACCATCCGCGCTCTGCAGGAGCGGTTTCCGGCCCTGCACGCGCCGGCCGCCGAGTCGATCTGCTACGCCACCACGAACCGCCAGGAAGCGGTGAAGGAGACGGCGCCCGGCGTCGATCTCTTCCTGGTCGTCGGTGCTCCGAACTCCTCGAACTCACGCCGCCTGGTGGAAGTCGCCGAGCGCGCCGGCGCGAAGGTCTCGCTGCTTGTCCAGCGCGCGGCCGAAATTCCCTGGGACGAGATGGGCACGATCGCCACGCTTGGACTGTCGGCGGGCGCCTCGGCGCCCGAGATTCTGGTCGACGAGATCATCGACGCATTCCGGCAGCGATACGAGGTTACCGTGGAATTGGCGGTGACCGCCACCGAAACGGAAGACTTCCCGGTAATGCGCGCCTTGCGGGACGTGGAACTGCTTCCGGCCGACATGGCCTTCGTCAACGGGATGGCGTGATGGCGGTCTACACGGACGTATCCGAAGGCGAGCTGGAAGCCTTCCTGCGCGGTTACGACGTCGGCCACATGCTTTCCTACAAGGGCATCGCCGAAGGGTCGGAAAACTCTAACTTCCTTCTTCACACGTCGACCGGCTCCTACATCCTCACCCTCTACGAGAAGCGTGTCGATCCGGGCGACCTGCCATTCTTCCTGGGCCTGATGGAGCACCTGGCGCGAAAGGGCATATCCTGCCCGCTACCGGTCCACCGGCGCGACGGAGAGGTGATCGGCACGGTCGCCGGCCGCCGTGCGGCGCTGATTACTTTCCTCGAAGGCGCGTGGATGCGGCGCCCGACCGTCAGCCATTGCCGCGAGGTCGGCAAGGCGCTGGCGGGACTGCATCTGGCTGGCGCCGATTTCCCGCTGCACCGTCCGAACGCGCTCGCCTTCGAAGGCTGGCGCAAGCTCTGGGAGGGCTCGCGCGCGCGCGCCCATGAAGTCGAGCCGGGGCTGGCGGAGGAGGTCGATTCCGACTTCGTAGACCTGGCTGCGGCCTGGCCCGGCCACCTGCCGGCGGGCGTGATCCATGCGGATCTCTTTCCCGACAACGTCTTTTTCCTGGGCGAGGAGCTATCCGGCCTGATCGACTTCTACTTCGCCTGCAACGATCTCTACGCCTACGATCTCGCCACCTGCCTCAACGCCTGGTGCTTCGAGAAGGACAACGCCTTCAACCTCACCAAGGGCACGGCCCTGCTGGCGGGCTATCAGTCGGTCCGCCCGCTCTCGCAGGCGGAGAAGGATGCTTTGCCGGTGCTGGCGCGCGGTTCGGCGCTGCGCTTCATGCTGACGAGACTCTACGACTGGCTGACGATCCCGGATGGCGCGCTGGTGCAGAAGCGCGACCCGCACGAGTACATCCGTCGCCTGCGCTTCCACCGCAAGATCACCTCGCCGCGCGAGTACGGCCTGGCATGACCTTGAAAAGCGTGGAAGTGTTCACCGATGGAGCCTGTTCGGGCAATCCGGGGCCCGGCGGCTGGGGTGCGGTCATGCGCTACAAGGCCAAGATGCGCGAACTCTCCGGCGGAGAAGCCGATACCACCAACAACCGCATGGAACTGATGGCTGCGATCAACGCGCTCAACGCGCTCAAGGAACCCTGCGCGGTCGATCTCTACACCGACAGCAACTACGTGAAGGACGGCATTACCGGCTGGATCGAGGGCTGGAAGCGCAACGGCTGGAAGACAGCGGCGAAGAAGCCGGTCAAGAACGCCGAACTATGGCAGGCGCTGGACGCCGCGCGGGCGCGCCACAAGGTCAGCTGGCACTGGCTGAAGGGGCATGCCGGCCACCCGGAAAACGAGCGGGCGGACGAACTCGCCCGCCTCGCCATGGCGCCCTTCAAACCGAAGCGGAAGGCGGCGCCGGACAGTCTGGCCTGACTACAGGATTTCGAGCATCCGCGCGGCGCCGGAATCTACGGCTTTGCCGGGCTGCTCCTCCAGATTGACGGCGGTCACTACGCCGTCCTCGACCAGCATGGAGAAGCGCTTGACGCGCAGTCCCATGCCGTTGGCCCCCAGGTCAATGTCGAGCCCGGTTGCCTTGGCGAAGTCGCCGCTGCCGTCGGCCAGGAACAGCAGCTTGCCCTCGCCGCCGGTGAAGCGGGCCCAGGCCTGCATCACGAACTGGTCGTTGACGGCAACAACCGCGATCTCGTCGACGCCGCGCGCCTTGATCGCGTCGATGTTTTCCAGATAGCCCGGCAGGTGGTTGTTGCTGCAGGTGGGCGTGAAGGCGCCCGGCACGCCGAAAAGCACGACTTTCTTTCCTGCGAATACGTCGGCCGTCGACAGCGTCTTCGATCCATCCGGCGTCATGACCTTGAAGCTCGCCTCGGGGAGCTTCTCTCCGACTGCAATCATTTCATTCCTCGTTGCGTGAACCGTATCAGGGAGCACCGACCACTGACAGCGGCGGGTCGAAAAGTCCAGCGCCGCGTTAGTCGAGCGGCAGGGAGCCCGAGACGGCGCCGGACGGCGTGGTGAGCGTATAGGGCAGGACAACGCCGGCCGGAGCGGCCTTCGGCTGATCGAAGACCGGAACGACGAAACGGAGGCGTCCGTCGACGATTGCACGCTCCGGCGCGCCAAGCGAATAGCCGTCCGCGCTGGCCACGAACAGCTCCGCCTGCTCGGGCATTCCCGGAACGACGGCCTCCACGGTGAGCTTGTCGCCGGCGATCGTCGCCGCTACGGCGCCGAAGACCTTGTCCGCCTCTGCAGGCAGATTCGCGAACGCCTGCGCCACCACCGAGGCATCGTCGGTGTTTTGGGGATCGCCGCCCGTATCGACGTCGAGCGTTGCCTGCACGGGCACGCAGATGCTCTCGCAAACGCCGAGGAAGACCGCAGCCTCCACGACCGCCGCCTTAGATGGGTCGGCGACGGTGAGCACCACCGGAAACGCTACCGGACCGTCGTAGCCGGCCCATCCGCCGAACTCGTCGGGAAAGCGCTTAGGCGCCGGGAAGGAGACCTCGGCCGCCGCAATGTTGAGGCTGCCGGACACGTCCACGGCGGGCGGAACGCCGGAACTGCCGGGGTCGCGCCAATAGGTCTTCCATCCGGGCCTCAGTTGGATTTCGAGCGCGCCGCGCAGCTTTCCGTCGGCGTCCGGAACGCCTGTAGTGACTAGGCGCAGGTTGGCGCCCTGGGCTTCCGTCCATGGGCTGGAAGAGGCGAGGGCCGGTACGATGGATGCGCCCAGCACGATCAACGCGGCGAAAGCGGCAATACGCATGGCGGCTGTGTGCGCCAGTGCCGCATCCTTGGCAATTGGCGGCGCATCAGAATTTCGTGAAACGCGTTGCGTCATGGTGCGGCGGGCCGTGCAGCGGACCTTTCACCCCCGGAAAAAAACGGTTACGCTGGCGTCATGGACATTCTTCGCCAGAAACGGAAAAGTGCGACGCGCGGCTTTCTAGACGGCCAATTTCTCGTCGCCATGCCTGGTATGAAGGACGACCGCTTCGCGCGCGCCGTCATCTACATCTGCGCGCATGGCGAGGAAGGCGCGATGGGGCTGATCATCAACCAGCCCCAGGCGCTGCAGTTTCCCGACCTCCTGGTTCAGCTCGGCATCATGAAAGAAGAGGAGACGATCCGCATGCCGCCTTCGGCGCGCGAGATCGTCATCCGCAACGGCGGGCCGGTCGACCGCAGCCGCGGCTTCGTACTGCATTCCGACGACTACAGGGTCGAATCCTCGCTGCCTGTATCGGAGGAGATCTGCCTGACCGCCACAGTCGACATCCTGCGCGCGATAAGCGCCGGCCGCGGCCCCCGGCTTGCCCTGATGGCGCTCGGCTATTCCGGTTGGGGCGCCGGGCAGCTGGAGAGCGAGATCGCCGAGAACGGCTGGCTCACCTGTCCCGCTACGCCTGAGCTGATCTTCGACGCCGACATGGATCGCAAGTATGACCGCGTGATGGCCTCGGTGGGCATCGACCTTGCCCGGTTGAGCTCGGTCGCCGGGCACGCCTGAGGCTGCGCTTCTGCTTC
>JAEUMA010000169.1 GCA_016793565.1 Rhizobiaceae bacterium | reverse complement strand
AGGGCGGCGACGCGGGCGCCGACGCCAGCACCAAGGACACCGCCGAACAGTGGCTGCTCGCCAATTCGGCCGGCGCGGGCCCCTATGTGCTAGGCGCCTACAGTCCGGACCACGAATTGCGACTCAAGCGCAACGAGGGCTACTGGCGCGAGAAGCCCGCCGTTTCGGAGTTCGTGTTCCTCCAGACCAAGGATGCCGTCAGCCAGACCCAATTGCTGGAGTCGGGCAATGCCGACATCGCCATGCAGGTGGACCCGACCACCGCCAAGAACATCACCAGCCCCGATGTCGTGGTCGAGACCAAGCCGTCCTTCAACATGGTCTATGTCGCGCTGAGCCCGGGCGCCAAGAACCTGCCGCACGCGCTGGACGCCAAGGTTCGCGAGGCGATCGCCTCGGCCATCGACTATGACGGCATCATCGACCTCACGGTCGACGGCAAGGGTACCCGGCTGGCGGCTCCCATCCCCAACGGCTTCCCCGGAGCCGGCCGCCTCGAGCCGATCAAGTACGATGTCGAGAAGGCCAAGGCGCTGATGCAGGAAGCCGGCGCAGCCGACGGCTTCACGCTGGACGCGGTGTTCCCGAACGTCAACCAGTACGGCGTCGACTACACGCTGATGATGCAGAAGGTTCAGCAGGATCTGGCGGAGATCAAGATCCAGTTGAACCTGCAGCCGGTCGAGTTCTCGGTCTGGCGCGAACGCGTCAACGGCGACGGCATCCCCGTCACCGCCGTGTTCTTTGCGCCCGACTATTTCGGCACGTCGCAATACGCGCAGTATTTCGCCATGATGGACGGGACCGTCTGGTACAGGCGCGCCGGCGGCGCCGCCGATCCCACGCTGGCCAATCCGGAAACGCCGAAGCTGCTCGCCGCGGCGCTGGCGGCCAAGGGCGAGGAGAGCGATGCACTCTTCAACAAGCTGGCCGGCATCATGCAGAACGACCGCATCATTCTGCCGATCGTCAGCCCGGACGCCGTCTTCGTTTCCCGCAAGGGCGTGGAAGGCCTGCGGTTCAGCGCCTGCTGCAACATGGTTCTGTCCGCCATCACGGCCAAGTAGGCCGCGAACCCCAGCCGACCGCGAGACCCGGGATGAAGTCCCTGGCCTTGCGGAAGCTTGACGCGTACGAAAGCCCGACAATGACGGAACGACACGTGGACGTGGTGGTCGTCGGGGCCGGTCTTTCCGGCTCCTATGCCGCCCTGCTGCTGAGGGAAGCGGGGCTTTCGGTCGCCCTGGCGGAGGCGCGCGACCGGGTCGGCGGGCTGACTTATTCGCCTCATAGCCACGCCTATGGCGGTCGCGTCGACCTCGGGGGGCAGTGGGTCTCGCCGCGTCACCAGCGCATCAACCGGCTGATCGCCCGCTACGCCGTGCCGCTGGTGAAACAGTTCGTGACGGGCCAGCGCGCGTGCCTGCACGGCACGGACACCTTCTTCGGGCCTATGGGAACCGTACCCGGCCTGTCGGAGCAGGAGCAGGCCGAATACAAGCAGTCCTACGCCGCCCTTTACGCGGCGATGGACGCCGTCGCCGACGCGCCGTGGGATAGCGCCGACGCAGAACGGCTCGATTCCATGACCTATGCGAGCTGGGTCGACACGATCTGCGGGGCGGGGCGCGTGCGCGGCGCGATGATGCGCATACCCGGCGCCTATTACGGAGCGCTGCCCGAGGAGATATCGGCGCTAGAACTGCTGCGCAAGCTGAAATCCTGCGGCGGCCCGGTCTTCATGTCCGACACTGATACGGGCGGCCAGTCCTGGCACATGATGGGGTCGGCCATGGTGTCGGAAGGCATGGCCGCGGACCTCGGCGACGCGGTCTCGCTGTCCTCGCCGGTGCGGCGCATCGAATGGTCGGCCGGCCGCGCCAAAGTCCATGCTGACGGCGGCGTATGGACATGTAGGCGCGTGGTTCTGGCCATCTCGCCGGCGATGATTGCGCAGATCCGCTTCGATCCGCCGCTGCCGCCGCGCCGCCGCCTGCTCAACCAGCGCTTCCCCAACGGCCGCAATCCCATGTCCGTCATCGTCTACGACCGCCCGTTCTGGCGCGAGCGCGGTCTGAACGGCAACATCATCGCCACCGTTGGCAGCATGACCGCCGCGTTCGATCTCGGCGACGAGCATTCCGAGAAAGGCATCCTGATCACGCTGTTCACCGGCAGGGCAGCCTATGGCGTCGACGATCTCTCGCCGCCGGAGCGCCGGCAGGTGGTGCTGTCGAAGCTCGCCCAGGCGCTCGGCCCCGAGGCGCTGGAGCCAGCGGAGTTCATGGAAAAGGTTTGGGCCGACGAGGAATGGTCGGCGGGCGCGTCGAGCCCATTTTTGATGCCCGGGGCCCTGACTACGATCCGCGGCGATCTGCGCGAGCCGGTCGGGCCGCTGCATTGGGCCGGCACGCATATGTCGCGCGAATATCGCGGCTACATGGAAGGGGCATTGTCGGCGGGTGAAGACGCGGCTACGCGTATCCTTGAGGGCATTCGAACCTGATGCGGGGAGCGAGCATGCGCAGCCCTGGTGCCGCCGGTATCGATGCTTTCGCGGTAAGCCGCATGGCCGGCCGTGAAATCCGGGAACGCTAGGGTGCGGAACTACGTTCTCCGCCGCCTGATCTCCTTTCCGCTGCTGCTGCTCGGCGTCGCGACCTTCGCATTCCTGCTCTCGCATCTGACGCAGGCCGATCCGCTTGCCGCCCTGGTCAGCGAGCGGCAGATGAACAACCCCGACGTGGTGGAGGCGACCAAGCGGCGCTGGGGGCTCGACAAGTCCCTGCCCGAGCAATACCTGATCTATGTCGGCAACCTCGTGACCGGCGATCTGGGCATCTCCTTCCGCACCCGCCGCCCCGTTCTGACCGACATCGCTGAGCGCCTGCCCGCCACGCTGGAACTGGTGATCTTCGCCATGCTGTTCGGCACCGTGAGCGGCGTCGGCCTCGGCGTCCTGGCGTCGCGCTTCCAGGGCCGGCCGATCGATTCGGCGGCGCGCCTTTTCGCCCTGTTCGGCTCGACCGTCCCGGTCTTCTGGTCGGGGCTGCTCTTGCTCTACATCCTGTCGGTGAAATTCGGAGTCATCCCCGGTCCCGGCCGTCTCGACGCGCGCAGCGTAGCGCCCGAATTCGTCACCGGCCTTTACACGGTGGACGCCCTGATCGCCGGCCAGTTCTCGACCTTCCTCAACGCGCTGCACCATCTGCTGCTGCCCGCCTTCGTTCTGGGCTGGTCGGTGATGGGCATCATCTCGCGGCTGGTCCGCGCTTCCATGCTCGACGCGCTGGGCCAGGACTACATCCTGGCGGCGCGCGCCAAAGGCGCCGGCGAACGGCGCACGCTGTTGCGGCATGCCCTGCCGAACGCGATGATCCCCACCCTGACGATCATCGGCTATTCCTTCGCCTATCTGATCACCGGCGCGGTGCTGACCGAGGCGGTGTTCGCCTGGCCGGGCATCGGTTCCTACGCGGTCGATTCCGCGCGCACGCTCGACTATCCCGCCATCATCGGCGTTTCGCTGGTCGGCGCTTCCGCCTTTCTGCTCGCCAATCTGGCGACCGACGTCGCCTATGCCTACGCCAATCCCCGGATCAAGCTGGGGTAGCGATGAGTTCCGCCTTAGCAAGCTTTTCGCAGACGACACAGCGCTGGCTCGCTGCGAAGCCGGCGCTGCTGATCGGCCTGCTGATCATAGGCTTCTGGATCGTGATAGCGCTGACGGTGCATCTGTGGGCCCCCTACGATCCGCTGAAGATCGTCGCCCGCAAGCTGCAGCCGCCCTCGCTGCAGCACTGGCTCGGCACCGACGCGCTCGGCCGCGACGTGCTGGTGCGCACCTTCTACGGCGCCCGCTATTCGCTGGCCATCGCGGCCGCAGTGGTCTTCTGCTCAGTGCTGATCGGCTCGGTCCTCGGTGCCCTGTCCGGCTTTTTCGGCGGGTGGACCGACAGCGTGATCATGCGCGTCGTCGACGTCACGCTCGCCTTTCCGCCCGTGCTGCTCGCGATGTCCATCGCCGCCTCGCTCGGGCCCGGCCTGCAGAACGCGGCGCTGGCCGTCATCGTCGTCTGGTGGCCGGTCTATGCCCGCCTGATGCGCGGCCAGGTGCTGGACGTGATCTCGCGCGACCATATCGAGGCCGCGCGCGCAGGCGGTGCCTCGCGCTTTCGGCTGCTGACGAAGCATGTCCTGCCGCTGTCCTGGACGCCGACCATCATCAGCGCCACCATGGATTTCGGCCAGGTCGTGCTTTTGGCGGCCTCGCTCTCCTTCATCGGCCTAGGTGCTCAGCCGCCTACGCCCGAATGGGGATCGATGATCTCCGACGGCGCGGCCTACTTCTATTCGTGGTGGATCGCATTCGGACCCGGCATCGCCATTCTGTCGCTCGGGCTCGGCTTCAACTTCATCGGCGATTCGCTGCGCGACATCCTCGATCCGCGGCAGGGCGGCCGATGAACAGCGACACGCCGGCGCTCGATGTGCGCGACCTCCGCGTGACGCTGCCGAACGGGATCGGGATCGTGCGCGGCGTCGATTTCGCCGCGCATGCCGGCAAGGTGCTCGGCATCGTCGGAGAGTCCGGTTCGGGCAAGTCGATCACCGTGCGCGCGATCATGGGGTTGCCGCCCGGTGCGGCGAATGTGTCCGGCTCGATCCGGCTCCACGGCGAGGAACTGGTCGGCGCACCGGAGCGCCGCCTGCGACAATTGCGCGGCGGCAAGCTCGGCATGATCTTCCAGGATCCGATGACCGCGCTCAATCCGGTCATCCGTGTGGGCGACCTCATCGCCGAGGCGGTGCGCCTGCACAGGCCAGAAATGTCGGCGCGGCAGGCGGCACGGCGCGCGGTGGAGCTTCTGGAACTGGTCGCCGTGCCGCAGCCCGAAGTGCGCGCCAAGCAGTATTCGCACGAGTTCTCCGGCGGCATGCGACAGCGCGCGATGATCGCCATGGCTGTCGCCAACGATCCCGACATCCTGATCGCCGACGAGCCGACCACCGCGCTCGACGTGACGGTGCA
>JAEUMA010000143.1 GCA_016793565.1 Rhizobiaceae bacterium | reverse complement strand
GGGCCGCTTCCTGGAAAGCCTCGGCGTCGCCGGCGGCGGTGTCGACCATCGCGGGGTGGTCGAAGCGGCACTGGACGAAATCGCCGAGGCGCTGGAGCGGCACCTCGACGTCGACGCGCTGCTGGCGGCGGCGCGGTAGGACTGGCGGGCGCCTTCGGTTCAGGGCGCCGGACGATACGTGCCGAAGCACCATATGTTGCCTTCGGGATCCGTGCAGATGAACTCCCGGCTGCCGTAGTCGCGGTCGGTCAGCCCCTGCTTGATCGTCGCGCCGGCGGCTTTGGCCCGATTGAACAGCGCGTCCGGATCATCCACCGCCACATAGACGGACTTGCCGCCCGGCGCTCCGGCGTGACCCACGATGGCAGCGAACGCGTCGTCGCGGTCGCTGCCCAGCATGAGGATGGAATTGCCGAAGGCAAGCTCGGCATGCTGCACGACGCCGCTGTCGTCGGCATAGCGAGCCTTGGTCGAGAAGCCGAAAGCGCGTTCCAGCCAGTCGATCATGGCGGCGGCATCGCGGCAGCGGAAGGTCGGATAGAAGGTGGGGGCGGTCATGGGTCTCTCCTGTGAAGAACGAACCCATTCTGGCAAAGAGCGGTTCCGTGTTCTTGAAGGAATGTTACCTGGCGGGCAGGCCGCCCAGCGCCCGAAATTCCCGGTTAAGGTGCGATTGGTCCGCGTATCCGGCACAATATGCGGCGTCTGCCCAACTTCCGGAGAGGTGTGCACGACAGGCCAATGCCCTCCGGAACCGCACGATCCGCGCCACGGTCTTCGGTGTCAGGCCGACGTCCTGGCGAAAACGCTGCGCCAGATGTTTCCTGCTCCAGCCGATATCGCGCGCGATATCCAGTATGGGCGCGCGGCCGCCGCTGGCGACGATTGCATCATAGGCGCAGGCCACTTCCGCCGGTAGGCGATCGCCCAACTGGAGACGTCGTTCGATGAACCGTTCGAGGAGATCGAAACGGGCGTCCCAGGCCCGAAGCTCCCCAAGCCGTTCTCGGAGTGTTGTGCCGGCCGTGCCGAGGATGTCGTGGAGCGCGATCATACGTCCTGTCATGTCTTCGGCCGGCACGCCGAAGAAGCGCCGCGCGCCGAGCGGCGTGAAGTTCACCTGGACGCATTCGGTCGTTCCGTTCGAGTCGATGACCACCGCGCCGGCGAACAGGCCAGCGGCGAAACTGTCGAAGCACTCGTTCACGCAGGGGGCTGCGCCGAGGCCAATCGCGAAAGGCGAGCCGAAATTCAGGACGAACGGCACGTCGAGGGTCGCAGGCTCTACCATGCGGCTCGGCGTCCCGGTCGTCTCGCGGAAGCCGATGATGGTGCGGACCGCCCACCGCAGGTGCGCAGGCACCGCATGGGGAAGTAGGAACACGCCTTCCGTCATGGTCAGCCTCGTGCGGCGCCTTTGTCGCGGTTCGCGATTTTATCACGCTTGCCGGCTGTTGACGTCAGAAAAGCTGGCGCCGCCCCCTACTTGCGCGGCGCGCAATTCGCGCTACCAATCGCGCAACGAAGCGGGGAACGCATATGGCGCTGGCACTGATCGAGAAATTCCGCTCCATGTTTGAGGGCGACGCAGGCGTGCGCAAGGTGGCAGACGATCCTGTTTTGTCGGCCGAACTCCTGCTTCTGCTGCGGATGATCCTGGCGGACGGTTCGGTCAGCGAGAGCGAGATGGCGACCTTTAAGCGGATCTGTACCGAATCGTTCGGCATCGGGCCAGAATCGATCGACCGCGTCATGGAGTACCTGCACGACTTCGGATACGAGACCAACGGCGCGCAGGCGCTTGCGCTGTTCCAGGACTTGGACGTCGAACGCCGCAAGCTGCTCGCCCGCCACATGGCCGAGATCGCCAAGGCCGACCATCAATTGGCCGAGAACGAGGTGCGGCTCCTGCGGCGCACGCTCGAGGCGCTCGGCATCAGCCCCGCCGACCTCGTCGTCAAGAACGCCTGAGCGCGACCTAACCCTGTTCACGCAGACGTCGCGCGACGGCGCGGCGCAGGTCCGGAGCGGCCGCGACCAGTTCACGCCCGGCTACGGAGTTGGGGAAATCCAGCACCGACGCAGTGGCACCGTATTCCACGATCCTGCCGTCCTGCATCACCATCACGGTGTCGGTGATGGCGCGGGCGACCGTCAAATCATGCGTGATGAACAGGTAGGCGACGCCCAGCCGCTGGTTGAGGTCTGCAAAAAGGTCGAGGATTTGCGAGCGGATGGAAACGTCCAGCGCCGATACCGGCTCGTCTGCCACGATCAGCCTGGGGCGCAGGATGATGGCGCGGGCGATCGACAGGCGCTGGCGCTGGCCGCCGGAGAATTCGTGCGGGTATTTTGCCATGTCGGCCGACGACAACCCGACCTGATGCAGCGCATCTGCCACCATCTCGCGCTTCTCGGACGTCGTCGGCGCGCGATCGAGAAGATGCAGTGGCTCGGCGACCAGGCGCTCCACCTTCTGGCGCGGATCAAACGAGCCGTAAGGATCCTGGAACACCACCTGCATGTGCCGGCGGGCGGCGCGTAGCGCGCTCTCGCGCTGCCCGGTGAGGGTCATGCCGTTGAAGACTATGCAGCCCGACGTCGGTGCGTCGAGCGCCAGGATCATGCGCGCCAGGGTCGACTTGCCGCATCCGGATCGCCCCACCAGCGCGACCGATTCGCCCGGCAGCATGGCGAAGGACACGCCGTCCACGGCGCGAACGGCCTGCGGCGGCGAGAACGGCGAGCGTCGGCGGCCGGGATAGTCGCGGACAAGGTTTTCGACGGTGAGGAGAGGGGTGGGGCGGTTGGTGCCCCCCTCATCCGGGGGGCGGTTGGTGCCCCCCTCATCCGGCCGCTTCACATTCGCCCCGAGGGGAGAAGAGGGTGTCGGCCTTGCCGCTGCCGGCTCTCCCAAGGTCGAGACGAAGCGAGAGGGCGAGGCGGCCTTGCGCACCGGGACGTGCATGGAGGCCTGAGCCAGTTGTCGCGTGTACGGATGCGTCTGCTCCGACAGGACGCGCACCGTCTCGCCATCCTCCATCACTTCGCCGTGGCGCATGATCACCGTGCGGTCTGCCATTTCGGCCACGACGGCCAGATCGTGGGAGATCAGCAGCAGGCCCATGCGGTTTTCCACGACCAGCTCGCGCAGCAGGTCGAGAATCTGCGCCTGCATCACGACGTCGAGCGCGGTGGTGGGCTCGTCGGCTATCAGCAACTTCGGCTTCAGCGCGCAAGCGATGGCGATCACCACACGCTGGCGCTGGCCGCCGGAGAGTTCGTGCGGGTACCGCGTCAACGGAAATTTCTGCTCCGGCAGGCCGACGCGGGCGAGGATAGTCCTGGCCCGGCCCTCGGCGTCGGCTCGGCTCGCGCCGGTGTGCTGTCGGATACCCTCGGCGACCTGCTCTCCGATGGTCTTGATCGGATTGAGGGCGGTCATGGGTTCCTGAAACACCATGCCGATATCGTCGCCGCGCAGGGCGCACATCTGCGCCTCGGACGCTGCGAGAATGTCCTGCCCGTCAAAATGGACGCGGCCCTGAGCCTCGGCTCCCTCGGGCAGCAGCCGCATGACGGTGAGCGCCGTCATCGACTTGCCGGAGCCCGATTCCCCGACAAGGGCGACCGTCTCGCCAGGCGCAACGCAGAGATCGATGCCACGCAGGATCGGGGTCCCGCCGATGGCGAGCTTCAGGCCTTCGATCTGCAGCAGATTCATCGTTGCTGCCGAAGTTTCGGGTCGAACATGTCGGTCAGCCCGTCGCCCAAAAGGTTGAGGCCGAGCACGGTGATGGCGATCGCCATTCCGGGAAACAGCGCCAGGTAGGGCGCCACGATCATGCGCGGCTGGGCGTCGAACAGCATGCGCCCCCAGCTCGGCATCGGTGGCTGCGCGCCGAGCCCGACATAAGAAAGCCCCGCCTCGGCCAGGATGCCGAGCGCGAACTGGATCGTCACCTGGACGAGAAGGATCGTGGCGATGTTGGGCAGGATGTGCTCGACGGTGATCAGCGTCGGTCCCTTGCCGGCGGCGCGGGCGGCCAGCACGAATTCGCGCGGCCATAGCGCGAGCGCACCGGCGCGCGCGACCCTGGCGAAGACCGGGATGTTGAAGATGCCGATGGCAATGATGGCGTTGACCGCGCCGGGCCCGAAAATGGCGGTGATCATGATCGCCGACAGCAGCGCGGGAAAAGCGAAGACCACGTCGTTGAAGCGCATCAGCGCCTCGTCGACCCAGCCGCCCCGTGCCGCGGCCCAGCAGCCGAGCGGGACGCCGACGCCCATGCCTATCCCGACCGCGACCAGGGCGACGGCGATCGAGTTGCGCGCGCCCACCATGATCATGGACAGAACGTCGCGCCCGAACTGGTCCGTTCCAAACCAATGCGCCCGCGACGGCGGCTGCATGCGATCGGCGACCACCAGCCTGGTGACGTCGTACGGCGTCCAGAAGAAGGAAAGCAGCGCGATTGTCGCCACCAGCACCACGAGCGCGAAGCCGATGACGAAGGAGCGGTGCGCGAAGGCCCGCGCCAGCGGGGATTGGCGGCTGGCCGTCATGCGCGCACCCGCAGGCGCGGGTCGATGACGGCGTAGGAAAGATCGACCGCAAGGTTGATCAGCACGACGGTGGCGACCAGCAGCATGACTACGCTTTCGACCACGATCAGGTCGCGCTGCGTGATTGCCTGAAAAACCAGGCGGCCGAGGCCGGGGAGGTAGAACACGTTCTCGATGATGATCGTGCCGGCGAGAAGGAATGCGAACTGCAGTCCCAGGATGGTAAGTACAGGAATAAGCGCGTTCGGCAGCGCGTGGCTCCACAGGACAGCGCGTCTTGGCATGCCCTTGGCGCGGGCGGTGCGCACGAAATCCTCGCCGAGAACGTCGAGCAGGGCCGAGCGCGTCACGCGCGCCAGGATCGCCGCCTGCGGAAGCGCAAGCGCCAACGCCGGCAGCGCCAGCGCCTTGAGCGCGGGAACGGCTCCGGCTTTCCAGCCGGGGAATCCGCCGGCCGGGACCAGCCGCAGCCAGACCGCGAAGATGTAGACCAGAAGCAGCGCGAACCAGAAATTGGGCAGCGCGACGCCGATCTGCGCGGCGCCCATGGCCAGCGTGTCGCCTATGCGGCCCCGCCGAGAGGCCGCATAGAGGCCGACGGGAATCGCGATGAGCGTGGATAGCGCCAGCGCGATGAGAGCAAGCGGCAGCGACACCACGACGCGCTCGGCGACCAGTTCGGCCACCGGCACGGAATAGGTGTAGGAACGGCCGAGATCGAAGGCCAGCATCCCGCCCAGCCAGTGGAAGTAGCGGGAGACCAGCGGCGCGTTCAGCCCCATCTGTTCGCGCAGCGCTGCCACGGCATCCTCGGTGGCGTTGATGCCCAGCATCAGGCGGGCGGGGTCGCCGGGCAGGATTTCGAGGACGAAGAACACCACAACCGAGGCGACCAGGAGCGTGGCCCCGGCGGAAGCCAGGCGGCGCAGCAGGAAACGGATCATGGTGTGCGGTACCTCGGGCCGCCATCGCCGCTTTTCTTCGCACCTCCCTCTGGCTTGCCGGCCGCAAGGAGGGAGATTGGCCAACCACCAACGCCGAA
>JAEUMA010000076.1 GCA_016793565.1 Rhizobiaceae bacterium | reverse complement strand
GGTTGAAGAACTTGACGGTGCCGGTCTGCGGCATGGGTGACTCCTTAGCCCTGGTCAGCATTCCTGCGCGATGGCGCGTCTCGCGCAGGATCCGGGCGCTTACGGGAGGAGAAGAAACAGCTCATCGCCTTCGGACCCTGCGAGGGCCTCTCGTTGCGCGATCTTCCCGGCGCCGTCGCAGCGATCGTCGGGGCACACCATCCCACTCTCCGGGCCGGCAGATGCCCGAAGTTCAATTTTGTCGTTCATTTTTGTCGTTGCGGCAAGCGAAAGTTTTCGCTGCCGCTGCTGCAGGCATTGCCGTGGCAGGCGCTCGGCGAGGCTAACGGTGCACGCTGAGCGGTTGAGCAGCAAAAGAAGGCATCATTGCGGTATGAGACCGAAAAGGGCGCGCCGTTGCAAGCGCGCCCCTTATCGGAAATTCGTTCCCAGACCGATGCCTGTTGCCCGGTCAGCCTGCGCGAAGATTGACCGCCTTCGGCCCTTTGCCCATGCGATCCGGCTCGACGTCGAAGCTCACCTTCTGTCCATCGGTCAGCGTGCGCATGCCCGACGCCTCCACGGCGGAAATGTGGACGAACACGTCCTTGCTGCCGCCGTCGGGCGTGATGAATCCGAAACCTTTGGTCGCATTGAAGAACTTGACGGTTCCCGTCATTGCCATGGCTAACTCCTCCTCCATTGGCGTACCCTCGGGCCGCCTCATCGGCCGGGGCTCATGGTTGTTCTGGCGCCATGCGGTTTGCATGGCAAAACCCCCTGCCAGAAGCGGGGGGGTCAGATATTCACGGGGTCGGAGAAAGGTGCGTTCAAGGCGTTCCAGTCACCGGGCCTGTAAATGCCCAAACGCATATTTTATGCCACGACGGCAAGGGCCGCGCAAGGATGCGCGCCGACAGCCAAGATTTCCGGATGCATGCGAACTTCGCCCGCAGCTTGTTCAGCCGCGAGCGTGAGCCGGGACCCTTGTCTTTCTGTGATCCCGTACCACCCTATCCTCAAGGGATCTTCGGGAGAGCCAACACCATGTCGCCGTCATTGACCCGCCTGCTTCCTGTATTGTCCGCAGTCTTTCTATCGGCCTGCACCGTTGTGGTGGACGAAAGCCGTCCGCTGCCCCCGCCACCGCCGGGGCCCGCATATTGCACGCGCGAGTATCAGCCGGTCTGCGCCCGCCGCTACGACCAGAGACGCACCTTCGCCAATGCATGCCTGGCCGAACGGGCGGGTTACCGTATCATCGGGTTCGGAGAATGCGGCCACGGTGACTATGGCCGGCCGCAGGTCTGCACGCAGGAATATGCGCCGGTTTGCGCAACCCGGCGCGGCGCGCTGCGCACTTTCCCGAACGCATGCGTGGCTCGCGCGGAAGACTGGCGCATTATCGGACGAGGACGCTGCTGAGCGGCGCCGCCGCCTCTCACGGCACGATGGTAGTGCTCTTGTGGGAGCGGCGCACCGCGCAATCCGGCCCGACGTGACGGTGCCACATCATGACGCCGTTGACCTCGTGACGGCGCACGTCCGAGTGGCAGTCTCGCTGCCGGTACCGGTCGTTGCGCTCCACGCGTCCGCCGCCTTGCGCAACGATGGGAGCGCAGTCGCTCCGGCGGTGGAGATGCGGCATCACGAGTCCGTATTCCGGCACGAAGTGCGTGCGCACATCCATGTGGCATCCGCCGACGGCGACGAACGGCAAAGGGGAGGCCTGCGGCTGGAAGGCCAGAAGGGCAGGCAAGACGAACGCTGCGACCAGCATGGCGATGAGCTCCCGGCGTCACCACAGCAAAGCACGCCGTGGTTAGCCTTTGATGAACGCAACGCGGGCGGAACATGCGCGCGGCCCCTCTGAGGCGGCAGAGTCGCAGCAGTCGGGCAAGGCGATCGCTGAGACCGCCTGAGCCCTGCCGACCTAATGCCCCGGCCGGCCGGTCTTGCCCGGGCGACGCTTCTGCTGCTTGGCGTCGGCCTGATCCTCGTAGGAGCCGATGCCGGCGCGCTGGCGTCGGATCAATTCGTCTCCCGCCTCCACCGGCCGCGTGGGGCGCACGCCTTCGACAGGCTTCTCCGTCCGCCGCACCGTCATTTCGTCCAGCGTGTTCTTACGGAAAAGCGACGGCTTGCCGTCGTCGGGAATGCCGAAGTCGGAGCCGTGCGCCTCGCTGGCCGATTGCTTCTTGAACAGCGAGCGCGAGACCGCGCCGGCCGGCGTCGTCATATCGGTGCCCGGGCCCATGTCGTCGAGCGAGGGCTTCTTGAACAGGTTCGGCCTTGCCGCCTTCGCAGCCGCTTCGGCCTCCCGCGCCGCGTCCATCTGGCGGAAACGCTCCTGCTCCTCGGCGGTGCGGTGCTTGGCGACGCCCTTGTTGTGCTTGCCTTTTTCACGGCCCGAAGCCGGAGACTGGCCCTCGACCTCGCGCGCCAGCGGGTCGTCCGAGATGGCGAGTTCCGTTTCGCGCAGGCGCTTGATCTCGTCGCGCAAGCGTGCCGCCGTCTCGAAGTCGAGGTCGGCGGCGGCGTCGCGCATCTTCTTTTCGAGATGTTCGAGATGTACCTTGAGGTTGTTGCCCATCATCGCGCCACTGTCGGCGAACTGCGAGATGTCGGCGCGGACATGATCCTTCTCGTAGACCGAGTCGAGAATGTCGGCGATGCGCGACTTCACGCTCTCCGGAGTGATGCCGTTTTCCTCGTTCCAGGCGAGCTGCTTCTCGCGTCGGCGGTTGGTCTCCGCCATCGCCCGCTCCATAGAGCCGGTGATCTGGTCGGCATACAGAATGACCTTGCCGTCGACATTGCGCGCCGCGCGGCCGATGGTCTGGATCAGCGACGTCTCGGAACGCAAAAAACCTTCCTTGTCGGCGTCGAGGATCGCCACGAAGCCGCATTCGGGAATGTCGAGACCTTCGCGCAGGAGGTTGATGCCGACCAACACGTCGAACGCGCCGAGCCGCAGATCGCGGAGGATTTCGATGCGTTCCAGCGTGTCGATGTCGGAGTGCATGTAGCGCACGCGGATGCCCTGCTCGTGCAAGTACTCGGTCAAGTCCTCGGCCATGCGTTTCGTCAGAACCGTCACCAGCGTGCGGTAGCCGGCGCGCGTGGTGTCGCGGATTTCGCCCAACACATCGTCGACCTGGGTCTTGGCCGGCCGCACCTCGACAGGTGGGTCGATCAGGCCGGTCGGGCGGATGACCTGCTCGGCGAACACGCCGCCGGCCTCTTCCATTTCCCAGCCGCCTGGCGTCGCCGAGACGGCGACCGACAGTGGCCGCATGGCGTCCCACTCCTCGAAGCGCAGCGGCCGGTTGTCCATGCAGGACGGCAGGCGGAAGCCGTATTCCGCCAGCGTAGCCTTGCGCCGAAAGTCGCCGCGATACATGCCGCCGATCTGCGGCACTGTCACGTGGCTCTCGTCGATGAAGATCAGCGCATTGTCCGGCACATACTCGAACAGCGTCGGCGGCGGCTCGCCCGGGGCGCGGCCGGTGAGGTAGCGCGAGTAATTCTCGATGCCGGCGCAGGAGCCGGTCGCCTCCAGCATCTCCAGATCGAAGCGCGTGCGCTGCTCCAGTCGCTGCGCTTCCAGCAAACGTCCAGCCTTTTCAAGCTCTTTCAGCCGATGCTGAAGTTCTTCCTTGATCGACTTGATGGCCTGATTCAACGTTGGGCGCGGCGTCACGTAGTGGGAGTTGGCGTAGATCTTCACGCTCTTCAACTCGCCGGTCTTCTGGCCGGTCAGCGGATCGAACTCGGTGATCGTCTCGATTTCGTCGCCGAACAGGCTGATGCGCCAGGCGCGGTCCTCAAGATGGGCCGGAAAGATCTCGATCGTGTCGCCGCGTACCCGGAAGGAACCGCGCACGAAGTTGATGTCCTGCCGCTTGTACTGCTGCGCGACGAGGTCGGCGAGCAGTTGCCGCTGGTCGATGCGGTCGCCGACCTGCATCTGGAACGTCATCGCCGTATAGGTCTCGACCGAGCCGATACCGTAGATGCAGGACACCGAGGCGACGATGATCACGTCGTCGCGCTCCAGCAGCGAGCGGGTCGCCGAATGGCGCATGCGGTCGATCTGCTCGTTGATCGAGGATTCCTTCTCGATATACGTATCCGTGCGCGGGACATAGGCCTCGGGCTGATAGTAGTCGTAGTAGGAGACGAAATACTCGACCGCGTTCTCCGGAAAGAATTTTTTGAACTCGCTGTAGAGCTGCGCGGCCAGTGTCTTGTTGGGAGCCAGGATCAGGGCAGGGCGCTGCGTCTCCTCGATTACCTTGGCCATGGTGAAGGTCTTGCCCGATCCGGTGACGCCGAGCAGCACCTGGGTGCGATCGGCGCGCTCGACACCCTCGACCAGGTCCTTGATCGCGGTCGGCTGATCCCCGGCGGGCTGGAAATCCGACTCCATGCGAATGACGATGCCGCCTTCCGATTTCTCCGGCCGGGCAGGGCGATGCGGCGTCCAGATCTGGCCATTCTTGTGCAGAGGGTTGCCGCTTTCGATCAGCCGCGATAGCGCCTCGACGGTTGCCGTCACGCCGCTGGTGGGCAGCGATTCGGCGTCCTCCAGCGAGATGTCGAGGCCAGGGACTGGGTTAAGGCCGGCGGCGGCGCGCTCCTTGGCGGTCGCGGCGCCGCCCATCGAGGTGCCGCGCGCGGTCCTGGTCGGGGCGCTGGAGCGCTCGGGAACGCGCCTAGCCTGCTTAGCGCCGGTCTTACCCTCGCCCTTGACGACAGGGTCGGCGCGTGGCGCTGGGCTGTTGACCTCGTGGATGGCGGTACCTCCACCCACGCCTTCGCCGTGATTTCCCTGCGGGCGGGTGGAAGGTGGTGATTGCTCCGCCTCGCGGGCGATCTGCTCGGCCCAGTCCGAAATCGAACCGGACAGCGGCACGCCGACAAATTCTGCCTGCGGCGCCTCGCCAAAACCTTTGCGCTCCAGCGGTTCTGACGCGTCATGATAATCCGTCAGCGGGTTGCCACGCTTGCGATAGGACTGCGCGGCAGTTGCCTGCGGCTTCTTGTGGGATGATTTGGCCATGCTTGGAATATGGTGGGAGTCCGTTGAAATGGGAAGTGCGAGCCGCATTGCTCGCGCTGCCGATCCTGACAGTAGGTTGTCAGTATCCGACGGCTAGAAACGACGGGCGCGTTTCGTGCCATGGAGGTCCGTCATGTCTTGCCTTTGCTCGATCATAGAGTTGCGCCAGTACACGATGGTTCCCGGCCGGCGCGACGATTTCGTCCGCATCTTCGACGCCGAGTTCATCGAAAGCCAGGAAGCGCTGGGCATTGCCGTCATCGGCCAGTTCCGCGATCTCGATCGCGACGACCGCTATGTCTGGATGCGCGGCTTTCGGGATATGGAGACACGCCGTGCGGCACTCACGTCGTTCTACGAAGGGCCTGTGTGGGCAGTGCATCGCGACGCCGCCAATGCCACGATGACCGAGTGGCACGACGTGCTGCTGCTGCGCCCGCAGTGGCCCGCGGGTGGGTTCGCATGCAATGTCGGCCCCCGCCCCATGGCGGGAGCAATGCTCTCCGGCAGTGTGATCGGCGTAACCGTCGTGCCGGTCGCTCGCGACAGGGCCGCGCAGGCCGCGAGCGGCTTCGAGACGGCGCTCGCTCCTTTGGCGGCTGCCGCCGGAGCAGAGCCGCTGGCTGCCTTCGTCACCGAAACAGCATCCAATACTTATCCGCGCCTGCCAATCCGCGAGGAGGCATCCGTCCTTGTGTGGTTCACGCGCTTTGCCGACCGCGACGTCGAGCGTGCCCGCGCCGAGAGGCTCGCGGCCGATGCGAACTGGCGATCAGCCTGGCGCGAAGCGTTTGGTTGCGAACCCGGCGATGCTCGCACGTTGCGCCTGTCGCCAACTGCGCGCTCGCTGCTGCGTTGAGCAGGCGACATTTCTCCGAAAGCCGTTATCATCCGCCCCGCAAACGGGAGGCGGGCCGGCCATGGCGGGACTTGACGAAGCGACGCTCAACGCAATCCGCCTGCGTGTCGGCGCGCTGGAGCGCGAGCGCGCGGCAATTGAGGCGGCGCCGCGCTGGCGCGTGCCGCTGTTCGTCGGCGCGGTCGTCGTAGCGGTCATCGTTCTTGCCGTCGCCTTCAACGCGTTCGCCGATCCCGTGGAGCAGTGGGCGTCGGCTCCGCACGTGTTCCTCTACATCGCCGGCTTCGTGGCAGCGGCGCTAGCCTTTGTGGCGGCCAAGAAACCGGCCCGCCTGTTCGAGGCCGGCTATCGAGACCGCTTCTTCTCGACGCTGTTTGCTTTCGTTGAGGGGCTGCGCTACCGGCACGACGAGACGCCGGAATCCTTCGACCGCCTTCCCCGCGCCCTCGTCGGAGATTTCAACCGCGAAAGCTTCGACGACATCTTCGCCGGCCGCTACGACGGCTTTCCGTTCGAACTATACGAGGCCGAGTTCGGGCAACGTGGCGGCGCTACTCTGTTCAAGGGCGTGGTGGTTGCGTTTCAGCCCGCGGCTCCCTTCGACGGATTGCTGATCGCGACCGGCAAGCAAGAGCAGCCCGCCGGGCTGCTCGGCGCTCTGTTCGGCTCGCGCCTGACAAGCCTGGCGTGCGGTGTGCCGGAGATCGATGCGCACCACGACTTCCTGACCGACAACCCTGATGCCGCTCGGCCTCTGGTAGGCGGCAATATCGCCGCCGCGCTGGGCTGGCTGATCGAGGCATGGCCGGAAGGCCCGGCGCGCGTGGCGCTCAGCCACGCCGACGGCTTCCTCCTGCTGCCGGATTCGCGCAACTTCTTCGAACTGCCGCCGGCATCGGTCGCGATCAACTTCGAGCGCGACGCCAAGCCGATGCTGGCCGACATGAGCGCGCTGCTGGCGACTACCGCGCTGGTGCGGAAGGCCGGCGACAGCCTGGGCTGACAAGCCGCGATGCGTTCACACAATGCGCGAAGGCGTTGACGATCCGATTCCGCCGCTTGACGAAACGAGTCGGATCGAGAGCGCAAGCCGCTGATCGGAAAGCTGTTTTTCTGCTTCCGCCGCTACGGGAACAGCGGGTCGGCGGCCATCTCCAGATGCAACGGGCGGCCGACCCATGGATGCGCCTCGCACACTGCCTCGTCCAGTTCCACGCCGAGGCCGGGCTCCTTGGAAGGTATGACCCAGCCATCCTGCCATTCGATCTTCTTCTTCAGCAGCTTTGCGTGGAAGCCGTCCCACTGCTTAAGCGATTCCAGGATCAGGAAGTTCGGCAGCGTCGCGGCGAGTTGGATGTTGGCAGCGCCGACGATCGGTCCGCAGTAGCAGTGCGGCGCGACCTGGATGTGGTAGGCCTCGGCCATGGCGGCGATCTTTTTGGTCTCGAGGATGCCACCCGAGCGGCCAAGGTCCGGCTGCAGGATGGTGGCCGCGCGGGTCTCGATGACGCGCGCGAACTCCCATTTGGTGGTCAGCCGCTCGCCTGTGGCGATCGGGATTTTCGTGCCGCGCGCAACTTCCGCCATCACCTCCGGCATGTCGGGCGGCACCGGTTCCTCGAACCACAGCGGATCGTAGGGTTCGATCGCGCGCGCCATGCGCAGCGCGCCTGACGCCGTGAATTGCCCATGCGTGCCGAACAGGATGTCGGCCCTGGTGCCTACCGCCTCGCGGATCGCCTTCAGCATGCGCGCCGACAGATCGATGTCGACAAGCCTCGGCTGATGGCCGTCGAAAGACGTGTAGGGGCCGGCGGGATCGAGCTTCACCGCGTTAAAGCCCTGCGCGACGTAGAGAGCGGCGCATTCGGCCGCGAGGTCTGGATCGTTGTAGACGTTCTTGTCCGGGTTCTCGACCTCGTTGGTGAAGACACTGCCGGCATGCGGGTAGAGATAGGTGTAGGAGCGCAGCCGTTCATGCAGCTGGCCGCCTAGCAGCTTGTAGACGGGCTTGTCAGCTTCCTTGCCGACGATGTCCCAGCAGGCCATTTCCAGCGCCGACACGCAGCCCATCATCGACACGTCGGGTCGCTGGGTGAAGCCGGAGGAATAGGCCCGTCGGAAGAATATCTCGATGTCGTGCGGGTCGTGGCCGACGAGATAGCGCTCCGCGCAGTCATCGATCATCCTGGCGGTGACATGCGGACCGAACGTGGCGTTGTAGGCCTCGCCATAGCCGACCACGCCGGAATCTGTGGTCAGCCGCACGAAGATGAAGTAGCGCCCGCCGATGCCCGGCGGTGGGTTGCCGACCACCCAGGTCTTGACGTCGGTGATTTTCATAGTTCCTCTCCGTTTGGCGATCGCGAGTCGGGGTTGTTCACCTCGCATCCTCCAGCACCAGATCCGCGCCTTTCCAGCCCGTCACGATGGCGGCGCAATTGGTGTTGCCGGCGATATTCGACGGGAAGATCGACGCGTCGATGACGCGCAGGCCTTCCAGCCCGTGAACCTTCAGTCTGGAATCGACCACCGCCTGCGTCGGGTCGGGGCCCATACGGCATGTCGAGACCGGGTGATAGACGGTGCCTGAGCGCTTCCTGAAATCGAGAATCATTTCCGGATCGGAAGTGATTGAAGGACCGGGCAGGACCTCGCCCTCGATTACGTCGGCCAGCGCCGGCATGGAGGCGATGCGGCGCAGATACTTCACCGCCGCCAGCATCTCGGCGACGTCGCCTTCCGTCGAATAGGCGTTCGGCGTGATGCGCGGCTGAGTGAACGGGTCGGCCGAGCGGATCATGATCTCGCCGCGGCTCTCCGGGCGGCAGTTGGAGAGCCCGATCGAAAATCCCGGCCATGGGTCCGGCGTCAGGATCGGACGCTCGCCCGCCTTGGGGATCACCGTCGAGAAGACCTGGAAATAGAGCTGCATGTTCGGCCGTTCGCGCGCCGGATCTGTGCGGAAGAAGCCGCCGCCCTGGTTCATGCTCATCGACAGCGGCCCGGTGCGCAGCGCCAGATATTGCAGCCCCACCCAGGCCTTGCCCCACCAGGGTCGCAGGATCTGGTTCAGCGTCGGCTGCTTCGCCTTCCAGGTGTAGTTGATGCCCAGATGGTCCTGAAGGTTGGCGCCGACATGGTCGTTCGCCTGCACGACCGGTATGCCGAGCCCTTGCAGCAACGAGCCGGGACCGACGCCGGAAAGCTGCAGCAGTTGCGGCGAGCCGACGGACCCGGTCGAGACGATGACCTCGCAGCCCGCGCGAGCCGTCTGGTTTCTGCCTCCCTTGAGGTATTCCACGCCGATGGCGCGGCGGCCTTCGAACAGCAGTCGCGTCGCCATGGCGTCGGTCTCGACGCGAACCTTCGACCGGCGCATCGCCGGCCGAAGAAAGGCGCGCGCGGCCGACATGCGCCGTCCGTTGGCGGTGGTGATCTGGTAGATGCCGACGCCTTCCTGGCCGGCGCCGTTGAAGTCGGGATTGAAGGGAAGGCCAGCCTGCTCGCCAGCCTTCAGGTAGAGCCGCGTGAGCGGATGGACCTTGTGGTGCATGTCGGAGACATGCACCGGGCCCCCTTTGCCGCGCCAGGCGTCGGCGCCAGCCTCGTTGTCTTCCACGGCCTTGAAGATCGGCAGGAGGTCGGAAAATCCCCAGCCAGGGTTGCCCGCGTCGCGCCAGGAATTGAAGTCGGCGTGGTTGCCGCGGATCCAGACCATGGCGTTAATCGAACTCGATCCACCGAGAAGCTTTCCGCGCGGCCAGTGATCGGCGTTGCCCGCCAGGCCGGCATCCGGCTCCGCGCGAAAATTCCAGTTCACTGCGGGATCGAAGAAGGTCTTGCCGTAGCCAAGCGGCATCTGCACGTAGAAGCGCCGATCACTGCCGCCGGCTTCCAGCACCAGAACGGAGTAACGCCCGCTGGCCGACAGCCGGTCCGCGAGCACGCAACCGGCTGATCCCGCTCCGACGACAATGAAGTCGAAAGTGTCCATGATTGTGGGCGAACGTCCCGCTATTTTGGCCGCCAGCCTATCGCCCGGGAGAGGGGGTGCGCGGAGCATGTTCCGCCATCGCCTGTGAAAAATGCGACCGTCCCATGCGCGGACGGCATCTCGCGTTGACGCTGCGGGGGCTGGCGGCTACGGCAAGCCAACGGAGCGTGGCATGGCAGACGAAAAACCAACCGGCGAACTGACTTTGCGGACTCTGGCGATGCCGTCAGACGCCAATGCCGCGTTCGACATCTTCGGCGGCTGGGTGATGGCGCAGATGGACCTTGCCTGCGGCATCCGCGCAGCCGAGCGCGCCCGCGGCCGCGTGGTCACGGCCGCGGTCAAAGAGATGTCCTTCGCCAAGCCCATGAAGATCGGCGACACGCTGTGCATTTATACGCATATCCAGCGGGTGGGTCGCACGTCGATGACGCTGAAGGTCGAGGCGTGGGCGCAGCGCTACCTGTCGCATGTCATGGAAAAGGTCACCGACGCCGACTTCATCATGGTCGCGCTTGACGCCGAAGGTCATCCCACTCCGGTTCCGCCGGAGGAATAGAACTTCGCGGCGCCCGTGGCCTCGTCCTACTCCGCCGGGATCGTCGTTGCCGGGCTGCTTCCTTCCACATAGGGCTTCGGCTGCGCCGGGGCCATGCATTCGCGCACCAGACCCGTCGAGTAGCCCCGCGTCAGATGCGCGGTGGACCGGTATTCCGGGTCGTCCATCAGAAGCGCATGCAGCTTCGGAAGATTGTAGAAGGGCACGCTCGGATAGAGGTGATGGTCGAGGTGGTAGTTCACGTTGTGCGGCGCAAGGAAAATCTTCTCCCAGCGGTGCGGATAGATGGTGCGCGAACTGGTCAGTTCGTGCTCGTAGTCCATGCCGCCGAAATGTTCGGCCACGCTGCGGATGTAAAGCAGCATCAGCAACGCGCTGAAATAAGGAATGATCCAGTACAGCAAGAAGCCCAGCCAAGTGCCGGTCAGCGTCAGCGCGACCGCCACCGCCACGTAGAAGGAGAGGCGCGCGATCTTGTAGTTCTTGGCGACCGCCGGACCGCCCTTCAGGCGTTTGGTGATCAGGCGGATATCTCGCCATGAGCTGGTGCCGATAAAGTAGCCGGCAAGATTGGCCAGAACGTACTGCCATGGCTGGGGGAAGGTAAATTCCTGTGTGCCGAACTTCACCACCCAGTCCGGATCCTGGTTCGTATTGGTATAGCGGTGGTGGGCGAGGTGGTTGCGGCGATAGCCGTCCACCGTGGTGCCGAGCGGCCAGGCCAGGCAAATGTCGCCGACCCACTCGCTGACCTTCTTGTCGGCCACGAAACGATAATGCGCGAACTCATGGATGAGGATGCCCAGCGCGTGCATGCGCCCGCCGATGATGAAAAGCGCCACCACATAGACAAGCGGGTTGGAAAGCCGGGCGCTGATCCATATGGTCGCCGCGATCACCGCCCAGTCGAACAGGATCGCCGCCGCTGTGCGCCAGGAAGTCAAGGCCGATAGCGCTTTGACGCGCTTCTGGTCGATATTGTAGCCGTAGGGTTCAACGCTCACGCTACACCGCCGCATCTGGTAACGAACCGTTAACCACATATAATTCAAATGCCGAACGTTGTCAGTGCGGCATGCACGCCGGCCTGCTTTTATGGTTAGCGGATAAGGTTACTGGGCTGGGCCCGAACGATCATCGAATGCGTTGCGCGCCGCGTTGATCCGCTCGGTATTGCTCGTTGCCCAGGACACCAGCGCCATGACCGGCCCCAGCAACTCGCGGCCTAGTTCCGTCAACTCGTAGTCCACGCGCGGAGGGATGGTCGGAAATACGGTGCGCGTCACGAAGCCGTCGCGCTCCAGCCCGCGTAGCGTGGTCGTCAGCATCTTCTGCGAGATTCCGCCGACCGCTGCCTTCAGCTCGCCGAACCGCATCGCTCCGGCCCCGAGCTTTGTGACGACGAGGGCCGACCACTTGTCCCCGACGCGCTGAAGGATCGCGCTGACGGCGCGGCAGTCCTCGCTGTGGTGGGCGTGCCTTGGTTTCAAGAAAGTGCCTCCTTGCGGACCGCCTTTGTGGTTACCAATATAGTCTCGGTATCCATTCGTTACCAATACCAATCGCATCGAGGAAGACGACGCAATGTCCAAACCGAAAATCGGAATCATCATCGGCTCCACGCGGCCGACCCGTTTCGCAGACAAGCCGACCAACTGGATCGCGGACATCGCCGCGAAGCGCAGCGACATGGACTTCGAGGTCGTCGACCTGCGCGATTATCCGCTGCCATTCTTCGACGAGCCGCTGTCGCCGGCATGGGGACCCTCGCAGAACGAGGTCGCGCAGCGCTGGCAGCAGAAGGTAGCCTCGTTCGACGGCTACATCTTCATCACCGCCGAGTACAACCGCGGGCCGACCGGCGTGCTGAAGAACGCGCTCGATTACGCCTACAAGGAATGGAACAACAAGCCTGCCGCTTTCGTCGCCTATGGTGGGACCGGGGGCGCGCGGGCCGTGGAGCAGCTTCGGCTGATCGCGGTGGAGCTTCAGATGGCGCCCACGCGTCATGGCGTGCATATCCTGATGCCCGATTTCGTCGCCGTGCTGCAGCAGGGCAGGAACCTCGCCGATTTCGACCATCTCAACCAGAGCGCCGTTCAACTGCTAGACCAGCTCGCCTGGTGGGCGAAGGCGCTCAAGACGGCCCGCGCCGCCGACGAGCTGACCGCTAAGGCTGCCTGAGACGACGTTCGAAGAGACGGAAGGGCGGGCCAGCCCTTCCTGGAAGAACGTGCCGCGCCGAACGGGATGGCGCGGCCTCGTGGCGGTGTTATCGTAGATTCTCCGAAACGGAGGCTTCGATGATACGGGGTGGATGCCTGTGCGGTGCCGTTCGTTACCAGACAGATGCCGAACCCATCATCGCGCGGCTCTGCTGGTGCCGCGTCTGCCAGTATCTGGCGACCGGAAACGCCGCGGTCAGTTTATGCTTTCCGAGCGCCGGAATGGCGATAACCGGCGAGGTGCGCGATTTCGTCAGCATCGCCGACAGCGGTAACCGCATGCACCGACGGTTCTGCCCGGCCTGCGGCACGCATCTGTTCAGCGAGGCCGAATCGCGCCCGCACATCATTTTCGTCCGCGCCGGCTCTCTCGACGATCCCGAGATCGCCAAGCCCGCGGCCACCATCTGGGTCGCGAGCGCGCCCGGCTGGGCCTGCGTCGATGCGAGCCTGCCCTGCTTCGAGGGACAGCCGCCGCCCATCCCTCTAACAAAGTGCGACTGATTCTAGGGCTGGCGCTCGCCGGTGATGATCGTTCCGAACAAGTTGAAGTTGCTCGGCTGCGCGCACAGGCCGGCATCGTTGGCGCGATCGCTGCAGGGCTGGTTTCCGAACCGCTCGGCATAGACCTGGTCGGAGGTTGGTGCTCCCTGGCAGCCCGCCAGGGCGAGCAGCGATAGGGCAGCTAGGACCATCGGGCGCATGTGGCAGTTGTCCGGAAGAGGTTGCTCGGCTTATGCAGCGATTTCCGCTACCCCTGCGCCATTGTCAATGCACGGTCTCGGCGGAGCGGCGGACGACGGGCAGGCGGGCCGCCAGCACTTTATCTATGCGCCGGCCGTCGAGGTCGACCACCTCGAAGCGCCAGCCTTGTGCGTCAACCGTTTCGCCGGTCGCCGGGAGGTGATGCAGAAGCGACAGGAGGTAGCCGGCGACGGTTTCGTAGTCGCGGCTGTCCGGCAGGTCGATGTTGAGCAGGTCCGCCATCTCGTCGGCCTGCATGTAGCCGGCTAGCAGCCAGGAGCCGTCCTCGCGCTGCACCGCGGCGGGCTCGTCCTCGTCGGCGTCGGCGCGGAAGGCGCCGACGATGGCCTCGAGAATGTCGGCCGGCGTCACCAGGCCCTCGAAATGACCGTACTCGTCATGCACCAGCGCTACCGGCACGTCGGCCGATTTCAGCGTGGTCAGCACGTCGATGGCGTCGGCCTGGTCGTGCACGATCGGCGCTTCGCGAACATGCTTGCGCAGGTCCAGCGGCTCGCCGGCCAGCAGCGCGGCCAGCACCTCGCGGGCCTGGACTACGCCGATCATGGCATCGACGGTGCTTTCGCCCACCGGCAGACGGGAGTGC
>JAEUMA010000062.1 GCA_016793565.1 Rhizobiaceae bacterium | reverse complement strand
TGCCGTTCTCGTCGGCCCCCGGGGCGGCGGAAAGCGTCATGTGCTCCGGCCGGACGGCGAGCAGAGCGCGCCCGCCGACCGGCGCGCCCGGCTGCCGCACGGTCACCCGGCGATCCTCGCAGAGCGCCGTCACGCCGCGGTCGACCCGCTCGACCGAGGAGATTGGCAACAAATTGATCTCACCCAAGAACTCGGCGACGAACCGGTTGGCGGGTCGTTCGTAGACGTCCTGCGGCGTGCCGATCTGCTGCAGCGCGCCGTGGTTGAAGATCGCCACCCGCGACGACAGCGCAAGCGCCTCCGACTGGTCGTGCGTGACGAACACGAAGGTCGTGCCCGTGTCCTCGTGCAGGCGCTTCACTTCCTGCTGCATCTGCTCGCGCAGGCTTTTGTCCAGCGCCGAGAACGGCTCGTCGAGCAGCAGCACACCGGGCTCGAACACGAGCGCGCGCGCCAGAGCCACGCGCTGTTGCTGTCCGCCGGAGAGCTGTGATGGCTTCTTTTTCTCGTGGCCGCGCAGGCCGACGCGGTCGACCATCTCGCCGACCCGTTTTCTGATCGTCTCGGCGTCCATCTTCCGCACATGCAGGGGAAAGGCGATGTTGCCTTCGACGGTCATATGCGGGAACAGCGCATAACCCTGAAAGACCATGCCGGAAGAACGCTGTTCGGCGGGCTGGCGGGTGACGTCTACGCCGTTGGAGAACAGCGTACCCTCGGTCGGCTGCTCGAAGCCGGCAAGGATCATGAGAAATGTCGTCTTTCCGGAACCCGACGGGCCGAGGAGGGTCAGAAACTCGCCGCGGCCTATGTCGATCGACACGTCCTTCAGCGCCTTGAAGGTACCGAAGGTTTTGCCAATGCCGTTGGCCCTGATCTCTGCGGCCCTGGCGTTCTGAAGCATTCCGCTTTCCCTCGCCGTTCAAGGAAAATCGTATCACCCGAACGGCGCGCGGCAACCGAATTGTTTTGCCGCCATCGACAAATCTCATTCACCTCAGCCTTTGTCGCGTGCCGAAAAAGACGTTTCTCCCAAACTGGACTTCAGCCACGCACGGAAGGCGACCAGCGACGGGTGTTCAAGCTTGGTGTGCTCGCAGACGAGAAAATAGGAGCGCGTCGACTTGATCGTGCTGTCGAACGGCCGCACGAGCCGGCCTTCGGCAAGCGCCTTGGCGCTGGTGAGTTCGTCGCCCATGGCGATGCCCTGCGCGGCGATGGCGGCGGAAAACACGAGATTCATGTCCGAGAAGACGATGCCGCATTCGGGGTCGGGATTCTCCACGCCGACGAGCGCCAGCCAGCGCGTCCAATCCTCGAAGTCGCCGAGGTGCAGCAGGTTCGCGCGCAGCACGTCGGCCGGCTTCGACATGCCGCCGAGCTGGTTGAGCAGTGCAGGGCTGCAAAGCGGCGTGAACGCGATGTCGCACAGAAGTTCGACCGCCTTGCTTGGCCAGTTGCCGTCGCCGAAGGCGATGAAGCCATCGACGGAGGGGTCAGTGACGTCTTCCAGACGCCGCGGGGTGACGACCCGCAGTGCCACGTCAGGGTAGGCCGAGCAGAACTCGCCGATATGGGTGCAGAGCCAGAGCGAGGCGAAGCCCGGCGTGCAGCTGATGGTCAGCGAGCCGCCAATGCCCTCACCCTTCACGTGCCCGCCGGCGTCGGCGATCACGGTCAGCGCCTTGCGGACATCGCTGGCATAGCGCCGTCCGCGCGGAGTCAGCGCCACGCCCTTGCCCACGCGCTCGAGCAGTTGAAAGCCGAGATCGCGCTCCAGTAGCCGCAACTGGTGGCTGACGGCGCTGCGCGTCAGGAAGAGTTCGTCCGCCGCCCGCCATACGCTGCCGTGGCGGGCGAAACTGTCCAGCGCCCGCAGCGCCTGCGTGGAGGGTATGCGCACCGTCGCCTCATGTGAACGGAATTTGCCCGTCGAGCGAAAACATATCACTTTTTGCGCGCCGCGTTCACTGCTTTCCTGCGACCAGGAGGCTGCCGTGACCCCTGCCCAGCAAACCGCCCTCGCCTTTGTTGATGCATCGAGTGCCGAGATTTCGGCCTGGACGCGGCAGATCTTCGACTTCGGCGAGACGGCGTGGCGCGAGTATCGGTCGGCTGCCTGGTATGTCGAGCGGCTTCGCCACGAGGGCTTTTCCGTCGAGGAAGGGTCCGGCGGCATGCCCACGGCCTTCTGCGCGCACTGGACCAACGGTCCCGGCCCGACGGTGGGCATGTATGCCGAGTATGACGGCATACCCGGCAACTGCCAGGACGCGGCACCGGTGCGGCGCCCTCGCCCGGGCCTCTCCGTCCATGCCGGCGGCCATACCGACCCGCATTCGGGTCTGGGCATCGGCAGCCTAGGCGGCCTGCTGGCGACCAAGGCGGCGATGGAAAAGCACGGCATCGGCGGCACTCTGCGCTTCACCGGCGAGCCGGCCGAGAAGGTGCGCGGCTCCAAGCCGATCCATGCCGCAAGGGGCTACTACGACGGACTGGCCGGGATGATCTCGTTCCATCCCTTCTACATGCTGCCGCTCTGCAACACCGCGCGCTGGGATACTCACTGCGGCGCGGCCTATTCCATGATTTACCGCTTCGTCTGCGACATGCCCGAAGCATGGGGCCGCGGCGACGGCGCTCCGATCCCGCAATCGCATTCCGCCGTGCGCGCGCCGGGCGCGAGCGAAGCGTTGATGCTGATGTTCATGACGTCGAAGGCGCTGCGCGATTCCATGCTGCCACACCAGGGCGGATGGTCGATCAGCGAGGCGATCCTGACGGCGGGCCAGGCGACCGCTGACAACCAGCCGGCCGGTCTCGCCGAAATTCAATACATGATCCGTGTGCCGACCATCGCCATGGCCGAGCAGGTGACGGCCGCGCTCGACGCCAATGCCGAGGCGGCCGCGCGCATATGCGGTTCCCGGTTCGAGCGGCACTGGGTGTGCAAGTCGCGCCCCGGCCTCGCCAACCATGCCATGGCCGGCATGGCCTTCGAGGCTTTGGCCACGGCCGGCCCACCGAGATGGAACGAAAGCGCCAAGGCGGTCGCGCGTGAAATCCAGCGCAATTGCGGCGTCGAGCCGATGGCGGAGCCATTCCTGCCGGAATGCGAGCAGCTGATCGAGCCGCGTGATGCCGAAGCAATCCTGCGCCGCGACCTGCCGCCTTCGCAGACCAACTCGACCTCCGACGACTATACCGATATGAGCTGGCACGCGCCGACGGCCCGGTTCTACGTGGCGCGCCCTGCCCTGCGCGCGCCGGCCGGCTTCAGCTATCCTGGCTGGGCCATGAACGCGCTCGGCGGCATTTCGGAGACGATCGACCCGATGGTCGATACGGCGGCCAAGACCGTCGCGCTGATCGCGCTGCGGCTGTTGGAAGACAGTTCGGCGCGTGAGGCGGCGATGCAGGAATTCGTCGAGCGCACCGGCGGTGGCGTCGGTGGCTCGAAATGGATCGCGCCGCTCTGCGACTACGAGCCGCCGGTCGGCTTCCGCTGGCCGGAATACGTTACCACCCCGCGCGGCTACGACTGGTGGATCCCCGCGAACTGAAGACAATCCGGACAAGGAGCAGTTACATGAACAGGCATGCGCCCATCGTCACCAGCGAACCGTTTTCGCTGCAGCGCCGCAACCTCAACGGCGGCACCAAGCCGCTGGCCGAATGGGGCTTCCACAACGAGACGGATCCGCTGACGGACGTGCTGCTCGGCTCGCCGGCGCATCTGCGCCATCTGGCGACGAGTTCGCTGTCGAAGAAGCATCTTCGCGAGGCACCCTGCAACATCCAGATCGCGCAGGCGCAGCACAAGGACCTCGTCGCCGCCTACGAAAATTTCGGCGTGCGCATCCATTGGCACGAGCCCACGCCCGAACTGCCGATGCAGGTCTATTCGCGTGATTCCAGCGTCATGACGCCCTACGGCGCGATCATCACCGCGATGGCCAACTGGTGGCGACGCGGCGAGAACTATGCCGCCATCCGCACCTATGAGAAACTGGGCATCCCCATCTACGACATGGTCACGGCCGGTACCTTCGAGGGCGGCGACTTCAACGTAATCGAGGAAGGCGTCGTGCTGATAGGCTGCGGCGGCGCCCGCACGCAGGAGGAAGGCGCTCGCCAGGTCGAGGAATGGTTCAGGAAGGAGGGCTGGGAAACCCGCCTCGCCTTCTTTGACGAGTATTATGTCCACATCGACCTGATGGTGGTACCGATCGCCCCAAAACTGACCGCGGTGTGCCTGGCCTGCACCGAGCCCGGCATCGTCGACTGGCTGAAGGGCAAGGGCCACGAGATCATCGACGTGCCCTTCCAGGACACGATGGCGCTTGGCTGCAACTTCATGTCGCTCGGCCGTGACCGGGTGATCGCGCCCGTCGCCAGCAAGAGCCTCATCGGCCAGCTGAAGGCTCGCGGCTTCGACGTCGCCGCAGTCGACATGAGCGAGATTTCCAAGACCGGCGGCGGCATCCACTGCATGGCGCAGGCGTTGCGGCGCGAGGCGGCCTGAGCAGCCGATGGCGATTCCCGGCGGGTGTGTCCTCAGAGGCTCGCCCGGCGGGAGCGCACGGGGTGCCTGAGCGCCTACGGGCGAGCTTTGAAGGACGAACCAAACCTCTCCAGCCGCTCCCGCAGCGCGCCGATCGTCGGCACGTCGGCGTTGGCGAAGGCGAAACGCAAAAACCCCTCCTGCTCCGGACCGAAGAAGGTGCCCGGTATGGTGAGCACGCCGGCCTTTGTCGCCAGTTTCTCGGCCACTTCCATCGACGGGTTGCCGTCGAAGGGATGGCGTACGAAGCCGAAATAGGCGCCGACCGCCGCCAGCTCCCAGCCGGCAAGGCCGTCGAACACCGCCCTCAGCGCGTCGGTGCGGGCGGCAATCTCGCGGCGGTTGGCCTCGCGCCAGTCGCGCAGGCCGGGAATGGCCTTCACCAGTGCGGCCTGCGGCGGCCGCGGCGCGCAGATCTGCAGATTGTCCATCACCTTGGCGATCGCCTCGACCACGTCGCGCCCAGCCGTCACCGCGCCGGCCCGATGGCCGGGAATGCAGTAGCTTTTCGAGAAGCTGTAGAGCGAGATCAGATTCTCGTCCCACCCAGGCTGCTCAAAGAGTGCGTGCGGCGGCCGGGAAACGTCGGCGATGAAGTCGCGATAGGTCTCGTCCAGAATCAGCCAGACGCCACGCCGCCGGCAGATGGCGAAGATTTCGGCCAGCACCTGCGGCGGATAGACCGCGCCGGTCGGGTTGTTGGGGCTGACCAGCGCCACGGCGCGCGCGCCGCCCTCCAGCGCCCTGTCCAGCGCCGCCGGGTCGGGAACGAACCCGGTCTCTGCGCGGCAGGCGAACAGTTCGGTGCGCACCCCGAACATCCGCAGCGTCGTTTCGTGGTTGAAGTAGAACGGGTTGGTCAGCAGCACGCTCTCGCCCGGGGCGGCCACGCACAGCACGGCCGTCACGAAGGCCTCGTTGCAGCCCGCGGTAATGTGCACGTTGTCGGCGGAGACCGAACCGCCATAGATGGCGCAAAGCTCTGCCGCGTAGATTTCGCGCAGCGGCGCGTCGCCCTCGATCGCGCCGTATCCGGCATTGGCGCGGCTGGCGCCGGCCTCGCCCAGCCACGCCAGCATCTGCGGATGCGGCGGGTAGCCGGGTACTGCCT